>JASFMF010000107.1:0-6161 GCA_050117705.1 Phycisphaerales bacterium | reverse complement strand
TGTTATTCGTATCTTTTTATTATAACGACGTTATTCTGGCCTCCGAATCCGAACGACTCATTCATTACAATATTAATCTGACATTTTCTCGGCTCGTTGGGGACATAATCCAAATCAAGCTCAGGGTCACGGTCGTTTAGATTCATCGTCGGCGGCAGTATATTATCTCGCATCGCCAGTACGCAGGTAATTAACTCGGCAGAACCGGCGGCGCCAATCAGATGGCCGAGCATACTCTTGACACTGCTGGCAGGGGTATTTTTCGCCTCCTCTTTGAAAACAGCCTTGATTGCCTTGGTCTCTATCGAGTCGTTTTCCATCGTGCTCGTGCCGTGAGTGTTAATGTAATCGACGTCTTTATAGCTGATACCGGCATCGGTGAGCGCCGCATTTATCGCCTGAGCCGCACCTCTGCCTTCTTCGTGCATATCAGTAATCCTGAATGCATCGGAACTGCTGCCATAGCCGATGACTTCAGCTAAAATCTCAACCCCTCTTTTCTTCGCAGAGCTTAAAGATTCGAGAATAAGAACAGCCGCACCTTCACCGAGTACGAATCCATCCCGTGTGGATGAGAAAGGTCTCGAGGCCGTCTCGGGACTGTCATTTCTCGTCGAAAGGGCGGTAAGACGGTTAAATCCCATAAGCCCCAGCGGATGTATCATCGAATGCGCACCGCCGGCAATCATTATATCCGCATCTCCTCTGCGTATTATCATCATCGCTTCGCCGGCGGCCTGAGTGCTTGCCGCACATGCAGTCAGGCAGCTTCTTGTCGGCCCGCGCGCACCGGTCAGCATTGCGATATGAGTTGCCGGCATATTAGGCTCCTGCTCAAGCTCGCACATCGGGTCCATTCTGCCGAAAGCAACTTTTGCCCATTGGCCCCAGTCCATTTCGTTTTTCTCGTCACTCCATGCTTCAGCTATGGCGGCGAAGAAGACATCATTATCAACAGAGCCTTCGCCCGCCCCTAAGTAAATGCCCAATTTAGTGCGGTCTATTCCATCAGCAGGCTCATCGGTTTCAATCTCAATCCCTGCCTGTTTGCAGGCCTGATTTGCCGCGCCAAGAACAAAGCAGGAGCCGCGATTACCATGTTTGTGTAACTGCGGATGGTTTGTATATTTTGCAAAGTTGTAATCCTTGACTTCGGCATCAAATGTAGTGGGATATGTCGAGGCATCGAAAATAGTGGTTTTAGCCACGCCGCTCTTACCGGCCAATATCGCCTGCCATAGTGTTTCCACATCATGACCCAGGGGGCAAACAATTCCCATTCCGGTAATTACAACCCGTTCAGTTTTATCCTTCTTAGGCATTTAAATAATCATTCCTTGTTCGATATTTGATTTTCAGTCGGGTTGTTTCAAAACTAATGCCGCCGTCTGTCCGCCATAAGTGTAACTGCAACATAATGCATATCGAATCTTCCTATCCCGCAGCTTGTCGTTGATATTTAAGTTACAACCATCCGCTTTTATTTCGAAGTTTTTCGCAGCAGGTATTTTATTCTCACTCATCGCACAAACTGCGGCGACAACATCAAGTGCTCCGCTTGCGGCACCTGTATTACTTAACATACTTTTCGTCGGCCAAACAGGGATTTCCTTCGCCGCTTCGCCCAGGACCGCCTCAATTGCCTTTGCCTCAGCCAAATCATCTGCGGGAATTCCTGTGCCGTGGGGGACAATCAAATCTAAAGCCTCCGGTTCTATCTGAGCCTCGGCCATTGCTTTTCTTATTGCTATCTCAATGCCTTTACCATCAGGCTCAACATTTTCGTAAACGGGATTTATATTATTACTGTGACCGGTTCCGGCAATTTCGGCGTAAATCTTTGCACCTCTGTTTTGAGCATTTTCAAGACTCTCGAGTATTACAACACCGGCAGCTTCACCGAAAACAGAACCTTTTGCATCAGCATCGAACGGCCTGCATGCAGATTCAGGCTCATCATTGTTTTTATCAGTGGCTCTTTTTAACAGACACTGGCGAATCATTACTATCGGATTGACTTTTGCCTCAGTGCCGCCGGCCAGCGCAATGTCACTACCGCCGCGAGTGATAACCTGAGTTGCTTCGGCTATCGCCAGATGCGCGGATGCCTCAGCACAGGTAATTGTATTGCTTGGGCCCTGAATATCGTGAAGAATTCCGACATGACAGGCAAGCATATTGGGCAGGTATTTCAACAGCCATAAAGGCGTTACCTGCTCAAGTCCATCTTTTCCCCATTTACGAAGGTCAAACTTTCCATCGGTAACGCTGGCCGCCACAGCAGGGGCCAGTTCGACAAGGTCACAACTTATAAGGCCGGCACCCAGATTAATCGCCATACGCTCCGGGTTAACGTTAATGTTTTCCGGACCTGTGGCCTTGGTAATAAGACCGGCGTGAGCGACAGCTTCATTAGCGGCTACAACCGACAGCTCGATATCCCTGGACATCAGCTTAACGGCTTTGCGATAGGTCTTCGGTACGAATTTTTGTATTTTGTAATCAGGTACCTGGCCGGCTATCTTGCAACTGAAACCCACCGGGTCGAATGCAGTGATTGTATCTATCCCACTACGGCCGGCACAAAGACCCGCCCATGTATCGCTGACGGTTAATCCGAGTGGGGTTGCAGCACCAAGTCCGGTTATTACTACGCGGGGCGAATCCATTAGCCTTGCTCCGAGCCGGCAACTCCGGCACCGGCGCTGGTTGAAATTACATCTCGTAAAAGTGATTCGAATACTGAGGCATCAGAGCCAAATACGAAGTTCTCTTCGGGAAATTCCTTGCCCGCCAGATTCTGGTCTATATGGCTAAACATTAAATCTATCTCCGCGATGAGCTTGTCACCACAGGTGATTTTACCGGCGGTGCCTGCCGCTTCGGAAATGATGGATTCAATCTTAGCATGCAATTTTATCGTATCGCCGGGTCTTACATAATCAAAAAAAACAGCCTTTTTAATCTTTGCAAGAATAACTTTTTCCTGAAACTTTTTCACCTCGCCGACGAGTATTCCCGCCGTTTGCGCCATAGCTTCAATCATCAAGCTTTCAGGCATAACAGGAAAGCCTGGAAAATGGTCGTGTAAATGCTCTTCAGCGAGCGTTACATTCTTTAGCGCCACGGCATCCCGGCCGCTGTTAAACTCAACAAATTTGTCTATCCAAATCCAACGCATCCGGCACCTATATTAAAGTTAGCGGCAGATTGACCTTGAGCCATCTGCCGCACGTAATCCTAAATACCTGATGTCACTAAGAGGCATTAAGTTTGCCTTCAACATAATTTATAATCGCATTGACAGTAAACAGGTCGCCCAGCTTATTAATATCAGGGTCGCTCTCGAATGCCGTAAGGTCGGTGTGCGGCATCTTCTCTCGAAGAACTTCGAGTCCTTTCTCAGTCAATTTGCCGTTGTGGACAAAATCAGCCTCATTCATCAGATTCTCAGCAGGAAACAATTCCTCACGTGGAATTTTTATTCCGAACGCTTTCTCCAGTCGAAACACTATATCCAAAAAGTCAATACTCTCAGCTCCCAAATCTCCCATCAATGTTGCTTCTGTTGTAACCTCATCGTCATCAACTCCCAGCGCATCGACGAGCACCTCCTGAACCTGCTGTAAAATCTCATCCCGACTCATTGCCATACTTTATTACCTCCATTATTTAATTCAGTATTACATTTATTATTACCTTCTCCGTATCAGGTAATAAATTATCCACTGCTCAATAATTTCCATCGTTTCTTCATATTTTCGATTATTTTCGCATCAATAGCCGCCATCGCCGAACTCTCATCTGCCAGATTAAAATGCCTTAGCCCGAATCGGGCCTCGACAATCTTTTCGCCTTCCGACAAGCCGAAACCGGCAAAACTACTGACGTTTTCTTCAACAGTCTTCGCCTGGACCGTGTATTCCACCTGGGCACCAGGCGCCAGGAAACTCTTATATTTTACATTTTTTGCCTGCTCAAGCAATATCATACTGTGGGCAAAATTTTCTGTTTGGCGCACCAGCCAGGATGCCGACTCAATTAGCCCTTCCAGCAGTAAAACGCCGGGCAGCACCGGAAATGTAGGAAAATGGTCGGCCAGATATTCCTCAGCCAAGGAAACACTCTTGACGGCCTTTATTTCCCTGCCGCTGTCAAGCGAAACAACCTTGTCTATCAGTATAAACCTCATTCACAAATCCAAACAATTTTTCTATTCGCAATACGATATACCAGACGCAATTCTTTTTCCAGCCTTTTTTAGCTTTTTTATACTCATAGGGCATAAAGCCTCATATATCGGAAAATGCTTGACTGCAACCTTAATAAATGTTATGCTTAGTTAGATTCAGTAAATAAATCACTCTGTTCATGTGCCGGAGGATGAACTAAGATGGCTAACCTACTTAAAACTACCTGTTATTCAAAACGATCCAAACAAATCAGCAAATCAATAATATTGCTCGGACTTTTAACCGTCATCTTACTCTGCTACGAAGCGAAGGCCCAATTTGATGGCGGCACAGGAGAACCTGAAAATCCTTACCGGATTGCTACGGCTGAACAGCTTATTTCAATCGGCTCTGATCCAAACCTGCTGGACAAGCACTTCGTGCTTGTCAACGACATCGACCTGGATCCGAACCTTCCGGGCGGGCAGATTTTTACCCAAGCCGTAATTGCGCCACGTGTTGGGGAGATACCATACCCTAAAGTATCCGCTTTTAATGGAAGTTTCAATGGCAATGGTTACAGGATAAAACATCTGACTATTCGTGGTGGCACAAGGCATATGCTTGGACTGTTTGGCAAAACAGGTGAGGAAGCTCAGATACTTAACCTCGGTTTAGAAAATGTCTCAATTAAGGTAGATGGTTCAAGTTGTGTGGGTGCATTATCAGGATTAAACCATGGCTATATTTCTCACTGCTCCTCAAATGGGAAGATTTCAAGTATCAACCGCAGTGGGATTCTTGGTGGTCTGGTAGGAGACAATCACGGGGGGAGTATTACTAAATGCTATGCAGATTGTGAAATTTCAGGTGAGCAAGGCGATATCATAAAAAGCGATTACTTAGGCGGCATAGTGGGAATGAATTGGTTTTTTGGAAGGATTTCAAATTGTTACGCAAGCGGAGCGGTTACTGGTGATCACATGGTAGGCGGGCTTGTGGGGTCGAACTTGCAGGCTAATATTAGTAATTGCTATGCCATTGGTAATGTTTCAGGTAGCTCGAGTGTCGGCGGTTTAGCCGGGTACAATGGGCAGTATAGCATAATTATCAACTGTTTTGCTATTGGCCATATTTCCACAGTGAGCGAAAGCGATGGAGTGGGTGGATTTGTAGGAGGGAACGGAGAAAAAGCCATTATTACTGGCTGTTTTTGGGATATAGAAAAAAGTAGCGTACAAATAAGCGAAGGAGGAAAAGGACTGACAACCGCTGAGATGATGGATATCCAAACATATCTGGCTGCCGGCTGGGACTTTATAGACGAACTTGCCAATGGAACGGTCGGTCTGTGGCAAATGCCTGGAAGCACAGGGTATCCACAACTTACGGTTTTTTCTGATTTATACCGGCCGCCTACACTGACCGGTAACGGCACTCCAGAATACCCTTATAGAATAGCAACAGCAGAGGACCTGGGAGCGGTCTGTCACAATAATCCGTCAGCTTGTTATAGACTCATGGCCGACATCGACCTTTCCGGCATTACGTGGACATCCGCCCCTGTTTGGTATTTTGATGGAAGGTTTGATGGAAATGGCTGTGTTGTGTCCAACATGACTATTAACGGAGGGGGTCATCTGGGCCTTTTCGGAATCTTAGATAAACATGCAACGGTTAAAAACTTGGGTGTAGCGAACGCCAATATTGTGGGCAGAGAATATGGCTCCTATTTTGGTGTGCTTGCTGCAAGAAACCGCGGCGATATCAATGGATGCTATGCCACCGGTACTATTTGTGGCCAGAAAAACAGTATATTTATCGGTGGCCTGGTTGGAAGCAATACAGGCACACTCAGCAACTGCTATACTAATGGCAGTGTTTCCGGTGGGCACACGATTGGTGGCCTGGCAGGATATAGCTACGAAGGCATGTTTACTAACTGCTACACAACTAACAATGTTGCCGGTAAAGTAGAAGGATTGGATA
>JASFMF010000106.1:0-6221 GCA_050117705.1 Phycisphaerales bacterium | reverse complement strand
ATGCCGTTAAATTCGGAGATTTACTTGAAAATGGTGTTTACAAGTACAATCCGCACGAATATCACGGCCCGACACTAAACTACCTGACTTTAATACCTGCACACTTAATCTCGACCAGCAAATTAACACAGATTGGTGAAGTGACTTTACGCATTGTTCCGGTTTTCTTTGGGGTATGTCTGGTGTTGCTTATCCTGCTGTTATGCGATGGGCTGGGGGTGAAAGCTTCTATTTACGCAGGAATATTAACTGCCATTTCACCGGCTATGGTATTTTACAGCCGTTACTATATCCAGGAAATGCTACTTGTTTGTTTTACTTTTGGCGCAATTGTTTCAGGTTATCGTTACAGCCAGAGTAAAAATATTGTATGGGCATTGTTGGCAGGGACATTCATTGGGCTTATGCACGCCACAAAAGAAACATGTCTTATCGCTTTTGGCTCGATGTTTTTGGCGCTTTTAATTACTTTGTTAATGCAGCAGCATAAAGGTGCTTTTAAAGTAATAAAACTCTCACATCTGATTGCAGGGCTTGCAGCCGGTATAGTCGTATCCATTCTGTTTTTCTCATCATTCTTTACCAACCCAGAGGGAATTCTGGATTCTGTGCGAACTTATACAAATTATTTAGACCGTGCAGGTAACAACAATATTCATATACATCCGTGGTATTACTATATCAAGATGTTAATTTATTCCAGATATTACGATGGGCCGATATGGACGGAGGCTATTATAGTTTTGCTGGCTGTTGTTGGTTTTGTAGCCGTGATGGCAAAAAAAGGTGTGTCTTTCGCCAACATCCACCTGCTTAGATTCATCGGCTTTTATACGCTCATTCTAACTGTGGTATATTCAGCAATACCATATAAAACACCATGGTGCATGTTGGGATTTCTGCACGGTATGATTCTATTAGCCGGCGTTGGAGCAGTTGTGTTAGTAAAATTGATGCCTAATGTATTGCCACGCCTGATAATTCTTTTACTGTTATTCGAAGGTTCTATCCACCTTACCTGGCAGACTTATTTGAATAACTATAGGTTTTACGCGGACAGCCGGAATCCTTATGTGTATGCACATCCGACCACAGAGGTATTCACAATCGTTGATAAAATACAAGAGTACGCAAATGTTTACAAAGATGCCCACAACATGCCTGTCGATGTAATTTGTAAAGAAGATGACTATTGGCCCCTGCCCTGGTATTTGCGGTCCTTCAAAAAAATACGCTGGCTTAATGAAGTCAGTAACAATACACCTTCTGCACCACTAATTATTGCCTCGCCTGATGTTGAGGCCGAGCTGACTAATAAACTCTATACATTAACTCCTTTGGAAAAACGCCAAATGTATATGTTCCTGTTCGATGAGCCGTATTACGTGTGGCTGCGCCCGAAAGTGAAATTACTCGGCTTCGTTAGAAAGGACTTGTGGGATTCCTTCCAAACATACCAGGCGGAATTAAACCAATCACAGGGAATGGGCGAAAAATGAATCAACCGTCGCCGGAAACCTGTTTCGTTCAAACCGACTGTCATTCGATTCCGAGTCTGAAGCGCTTTTGCCATGAGGCCATGGCTACAACATTTGAAGTAATTGTTGTTTATGACGATGAGCACTATGCCATGCAGGCCGCCGCCGCCGCATTCGATAAGGTGAACCGGCTTGAAAACGAGCTTAGCCGATTCATTGAAAACAGTGACATTGCCCGTATCAACAACCTGCCGACCAATCAACCTCTGCGGCTTGGTCTGGATGCATTCGAATGCCTGCAAATCGGCTGTCGGATTTACGCTGAAACCAATGGGGCTTTCGATTTTACAATCGGTTCTTTGTTAAATTGTTGGCGAAACGAAGATGGAACTCCGCGCACACCTTCGCAAGAAGAGCTGGATTCAGCACGCCAGCATACCGGCGCGCATCTGCTGCAACTGGATGAATCGGAGCATACTATTCAGCTACAAGACAGTCCTGTCCAAATCGACCTCGGTGGTATTGGCAAGGGCTATGCCGTTGACCGGATGGCTGAACTGTTGCGAGAGTGGAGTCTTGACATCGCCTTGATTTCCGGAGGTTATAGTTCGGTGCTGGCACTCGATGCGCCGGAAGGGATGAAAGGCTGGCCTTTGACGTTAAGCAATCCGGCAAATCGCAAACAAACCTTAGCGCGCCCTTATCTGAAAAATCAGGCTATGAGCGGCTCAGGCCTACAGAAAGGCCAGCATATAATCGACCCACGCACAGCCCAGCCGGCCAAAAGCAAACTCGCCACATGGGCATCCGCCCCCAACGCCGCAACCGCAGATGCGCTCACGACCGCCTTTATGGTTATGAGCCCGGATGAAATTAAAGAATACTGCTCAAGTCATCCGGACACTTCAGCTATGATTATGCCGGAAAGCGAAAACGAAGATAAACATAAAGATGCTGTATTATGTTTCGGCCTATGGAAGAAAGACGGACTGTTTCAACAATAACCGATTTGCCTCTTTACTCATATCAGCGGGAAAAGTCTTTATTCTTTAGCTATAATCCGCCTTATAACCAACAGTTCAGAAAGAACACGCCAGGAGCTGCGTGCCGGCGACAGCCGGCTGTCACGGTCGCAGGTCCAGTCAATAGGAAATTCTTTAATCCGGCAACTTTCTTTTATCGCTCGCATTATGATTTCTATATCGAACGAAAATCCATCGGTAATGCATTCACTATATAAGTGCCGTGCGACATCACCTTTGTATATTTTAAATCCACACTGCGTGTCAGTCAGCTCGGCGGGGACTTTCATATCATGAATTACAAACCAATGGAATATCTTAGAACAAATACGGCGGTACAGACTCTGGGCTTTTTCAATGTGGCATCCCCGCATTTTTCTTGAGCCGTGCGCTATATCACACGCCCCGGTTTTTATTAAATCCAGCCCACGTAATGTATCCTCATAAGGTACGCAAAGACCGCTATCGACAAACAGCACATATTCCCCTGTACTTAGTCCGATGCCTGTCCGGACGGCATAACCTTTACCACGATGATGATTATAACGCTCGACTTTAATTTCTATCGCCGGCGGCAGGCCGGCAACGGTAGCTTCTGCAACTTCAGCGGTATTATCTTTACTGCCGTCATCTACGACGATAATCTGGCCTGAGAAATGATTGTCCTCCAGGAACGCTGTGGCCGCTTTTATATCCTGAGCAATTTTCCCGCTTTCTTCATACGCCGGTATAACAATCGATAAATCCATTTATGGATTATATCCTGCAGGGGCTTGTTTTTCCAGTATCTATGTATAAATGCCCCGATTATGCTTTTACGATATCTTTATTGTTCACCGCCTTGAAAATGCGATTTGAAGTGACGAATTTCGTCCGTGCCAGCAAATTAGGCGTGTGTGTTTTGACTGCGGTTTCCATACTCTGTTTATCTCTTAGCGCCGCACATGCCTTCTTCAATATATCCTGTTTCAACGGGCAGGACAAATCCGCGTCACTAACTATACCAAGAAATCGCTCTTTTTGCTTGTCGGTAAAGTCTTTTCCCTGCATGAGTACAAAATAGACTTCATACAACGCGATAAGATAAATCACGGCCAATTCCACCGCAAGCCGGTAGTATTTTATATAATCCACTTTTTTTATATACTCCCGATATAATTTGGAGCTTTGGCCGTTACTTTGATATTCATCATGCGCCTTCTTATAAGGCCCAACCTGCTTACATACACGCAACGTCAGCAGTAAATTATCAACAGAATTTTCAACATCTTCCTCGGTCGGGCACATATTGTAGGTTTCTACAAAACCTCGCTGCAAAAAATAACGGAACCAATCTTTGGTATTTTGGGTAGTTGCCCCCGGCATACAGTCCGTCCATTTGCGAAAATCCTGCTTAAAAAAGTCGTACTTTCTTCCGCTCTTTTCCTCCAGACGATAAACTTCTTCGTACAAAAAGTAATCCTGAAAAACCTCACACTCGCGGTGCTTTTTTCGGTTTTTACCGCTTCGATAGTAAGGGCCAGCAACGCTGTTCACTACAGGATGAATAATCTGGTCGGCGGCAATATGCGTCAAGTGACCCGCAATATAGGCAAGCTTTTTAATATCATCCCGGTCGAGCTTGACCTTGCCTTTTTGCCTCACTACATCACTGAAAATAATTTCGATAAGTTTCAGAGGAAATTCGTTCGGCCTGCTCGAATGCAAATGGTATGACCAGGGCGTGACTCCTTTGGCCTGCACAAAGCCTTCTTTGAGCATATCCTTGATGGAAGTGGTTATCTTAGCATAATAGTAAAGGTCTGGTCCGAGACTTCCAAGGTTTATATAAGCTTTATAGTTTTTGCTCTTTGAGGCATCATCAAGCAAATCGGCAAATTTTGCAAATTCATCGATTCCTTTTGTCTTGAGCGTTTGGAACGCCTTATGGGCTATGAGCATATGCGCTATATTCGCGGGCATGGCAACACTCCTTTCTGTATACCAATTATGGGCTTAGCAGAATGAATTTATTCTTCCTGCTTAGGTTTTAACATATTTTTAAGACCCTCAGTAATCCCTTTGCCTATTTTTTCTGTGCTTTCTATGATGTTCTTACTTGCGTCTATAGTTTTACCAAGTGTAGAAGTCATCGTATCGACATCAGGCAGGACTCCAATCCCTTCTTCGACGACACGATCCGCAATAGCTAATAAAATCTTCGTTAACAAAGCCGCCGTATCCAGCTCCGAGTCATACCCTAAATTAGTCATCCTGACAGGAGTTATCTTCATCGTGATGGTTTCAGTTTGTCCTGTAACAGGCAGCAATTTCATCTGGACGGTGATATTCGAGACCACAAGATTGTCCACTCGCAGTTTTTTCCCCTCTTCCGAAGTATCGGATATCCCTTTTATTATATCCTGGAGGTTATTGCCTGAGACACCGCGCTGCTCAAGAATAATCTCAAAACCATCGAGATTAACATCTTTTATCTTAATAATGTCATTTAAAATTGACTTAACATCAATTTCTATATCAGCGTTCGTTACTTTTAGCAGCGTGTCGTGCTGATAGCCCGGTGGGTTTTTTATTAATAGATTTTGTAAGGTTAGCTTTCCAGACACAATCGAAAAGTCAACGTTACCTGCGCTCACTTCTACGTTTAGAGCTTTAGCTGCTGCGGTTTCAATCCCAGCTTTGATGGCACGATTGGCAAAGAGATTCACTGCCAGTACGGCCATAACAAATAAAATCAGACACGCCAGTAAAATAACAAGCAGAGTTTTAAGCTTTTTTTTCATCTTATAAATATTCTGTTACCCGAAGGATCCCAACCGGCGCATTCCTGCCAATAAAGACCTGACTTAAACACTTTGTCTGTCAATCGTTGCGCCAAGAGGATTTAATCTTTCTTCTATTTTTTCGTAACCACGGTCGATGTGATAGACCCTGTTTATAACAGTAGTCCCCTCGGCAGCCAGCGCAGCCAGAACCAGTGCCGCCGAAGCTCTCAGGTCCGAAGCCATTACGGGAGCGGCAATTAATTTTTTCACGCCGGCAACAATAACAGCCTGTCCTTCTTTACGTAAATTCGCGGCCATTCGATTTAATTCTGCAACGTGCATAAATCTGTCGGGAAATACCTTTTCTATAACAACGCTGTTACCTTCGGCAAGGGATAAAAGCGCCATGAACTGGGCCTGTAAATCGGTCGGGAAACCAGGATGCGGCTGAGTGGTAATATCAGCAGGCTTGACCGGACCTGTGCGTGTAACTGTACAGCAGCCGTTACCGTCAGAGTCAACAGTTACACCAATATTCCTTAATCTGTCAACGACGGCCATCATATCCTCAAGCCGACAGTTCCGTAGCCTTAGCTCGCTGGAAGTAATTGCGGCAGCAACCATAAAGGTCCCGGCCTCAATCCTGTCGGGAATAACCTTGTATTGAACCGGCTGCAACTGCTTAACACCATCGATAATTAACCGAGGCGAGCCAATACCCGTAATCTTCGCACCCATTTTATTCAGGCAGTTCGCCAAATCCGCTATTTCCGGCTCACAGGCGGCCGATTCGATAACAGTTCGCCCTTTCGCCAGCGTTGCAGCCATGAGAACATTCGCAGTGCCAAGGACGGTCGAACCAAACGGCCCACCCAAAAAAATGTCCTTGCCTGTTAAACCATTGGGAGCTTCAGCGATGATATAGCCGCTCTTAAGACGAATTTGTGCTCCAAGCT
>JASFMF010000105.1:0-6246 GCA_050117705.1 Phycisphaerales bacterium | reverse complement strand
GGACGGCTAAACCAGTTTTTTAGTTTATCAAATATTGTCAATCATTGTCGTCGTTTCTCGCCTTGTTCATTCCTAAAAGTTTTTTTGAATCACGGATAAATATCTCAATGCCTTTGATTCTTACCGGAGTTTTATGACGAGGAAAAGAGCCCGCGCAGCAATATTCCTCGACTAACCATTCAAGCTGATTAATAGCAGTCCGGGCAATTTGATTAACGTCCGGTTTTTTAGTACTTACTTCCATTTCTCGCCTTTCTTTTTTATATGAGTTATTGAATCATGAACTGCGTCCGCTGCTCGAGATTGCTTCTTATCAACAATGATATCTATCTGACCAGTATCGGTCATTGTTTCCATCGTATGCCAGCTCATTCGGGGTTTTGGTTTCGGCTTCATTATCCGATATCCCTCCCGCCCGGAATCCTCGAAAAAGATAACAATATACAGACTGGTGTCGACGAATAATAAGGCCCCGTCTTCGGGCAATTCTTTCTTGTGGTTGTAAGCGCAGGCCCGCCAGTATAAACGCCACTTCTCGGCTTCGGCTTTATATGTATTAGACTGATTGTAGAGATAATAAACCACAAAACAACTGCCGATAAATACACTAATAAAAAATATCAACAATGCTTCTTTTATGGTGGATTTGTTAATCATCTGCTTTATCTTTTCTGCATTCAGTCAATAATTGTTCTATCTTATCAACAAAGTCTTTGCCAAATTCTTGCTTATAAACAATCCCCCTCTCGTCGCAAATTATCTGGCCTTGCGTTATTGCATTAAAGCAATAATTAAGATAAATATATAATGCGTCAGATTTACCTTGTAAATTAATACCAAATCTTTTTCTATCTTTCCAGTGTATTGATTTTTCTATCACCCCCATAATCCCCCCCACTGCTCGCCGCAGAAGCCGACCGATTCAGCGACTTTGTTGACGAGCGCGGCAGCCAGGAAATAATGATCAGGTTTACTGCCCTCGTCCCAAACGTAGACCGGCCTCTTAACACCGGAAACCGTTTTCTCCTTGATTACTCGAACCGATGCCGTCATTTGAGCCAGGAAATCGCCGTTATCCAGAGTTGCCCAGTCGATCGGTAATTCGATTAGCCCGGCATGGTAATTCGCTACCATAGCGTCAATGAATTCCGTCCGATTGACCGACACTTCGTCGAACTTACCCATCGTGCCTTTTGAAGATTCACCTTGAATCCAGACCAGCATACCGCCCGGCATGAGCTCAATAACTTTCCGGGCTAAATGAGTTTCCGGCATAGCGTCAATGGCATACCGATAGACACCGAATCTTTTCAGCGTTTCAACGACATGCTCCGGCGAGGGTAAGGCGCCGACAAAAACCGTTCGAGCTTTACTGTCTTTCAGGTTCCAGACTTGCGTATGGAAATACTTACCGACATCAATCCCGGCGATACAATGGTCGGCCGTCGTCGGCATCCGGTAATTTGCTTTCAATTTATCGAGACTCGCGAAATCAAGTTTATTATCGCCGCCGGCATAGGGCAATCCGAGCTCGGAATTATAGAAGTGCTGCAATTCGCCTGGATTCTGAACGGCATATTGAAACCGGCCCCATAGCTCGGCAATTGAAATCTGATCGGTGAATAGCTTGGAGATATGGTAACCGGAGACTTTCTTGTCTTTAAATTCGGCAATCCACTCACCTTCGGATAACCGGTCAATCGGTCGATCACAATAACGGCAGAAGACTTTTACATCCTCTGCCGTTTCACCGCGTTTAAAAGAGGGAACAGATGCAACGCTATTACTGGCCTGGGCCTGACCAACAACAAAATTTTTATCCCGTAATTCATAGAGATTATTATCGGTCTGCCGGACGACGTTCCTGAACCAGTCGATTTCCTGATGTTTATTACAATGCTCACATTTTATCTGCCAGGTCTTCTTGTCGGACTCGTCGTATTTCCGATGAATACCATGTCCGGATAACGTCGGATTTGAAACGTAATATTCGAACGGTTTCCGTTTAAGCCTTTTAGCCGCAGCCAGCCGGTCGATACCGTAACGAATATTATCCATATTCGAAAAATCCACCTCGTCGGCAATGAAAACCTGAGCGGTAATACCGGTAAAATTGACGATCGAATTCGAGCCAACGAAAACAATCGACCCGGACCATAACTGTTTATTGCCTACGCTGTCGATTCGCTTGGCAGCATCTCGATAATAAGGGACCGTCTTGATTACTTTATCAATTCGATTCTGGACCTGCTTATTGCGCATTTCTTCGGTTGGCCAGGAAAATAGAACCGTGTTACCATCTTTGCAATGAGTAATGGCCCGGACAATCAGCCAGTCGGTTTTGCCGGACTGGACCGAAGACATTAAAACAATAACGCGGGAATTGTCTTTGTAAATAGGAATCTGCCAGCGCCAACCGCGTTCACGGAACGACATCGGCTGACCGATAGTGTTGCGGTGATAATGGATCGCCGTATGAAGGGCGGGCCATTTACATTCGATCAGTCGGGATTGTAGCGCCGCAAGCCGCAGATTGCTCTGATATAAGTCGTCGGAGCTCGTCCGGGTCGGTTGTGAGAATCCCGAGGTTGACAATATTATCACCACCAGAATTAGCAATGGCTTCTGCCAGTTTATCAAACTCTTCTCCAATTTCATTTCTGGCCTCACGTAAGGCCATTAATTTGATTTTATGCTCCCTGGTTTGGTCAAATATATTCTGGAGCTTTCGAAGTCGAAATATTTTGTCGGCGATCGGCGTCTTGACGATTACTTCATTGCGGATATCCTGCCGGAGCGCCAGTATCTCAGTATGCTTCTCTCTGGTTATCTGCGATACGCGGGATTGATTAATGGATATATGGAATTTTTCTTCAAGCTCGTCCCTAATATCAGTCTGCGTTTTTTGAGTCAGCGGCATATTCGCAATTCCATTCAAGACAAATTTTAACGCTTCGTCGGTTAATTTGTAGGCCGCCTTGTCTTTATTAATCGTATTAGGCATTTTCCCTCATAATTTCCTAACTCCCTCTATCTGCAAATATGCACAAAATTTAACTTTGTCAAGTAAAAAATAAAAAAGACAAGGAAATATTTTCCGGTTGTTAAAATATTATCTTGTGGAATCAATTCCTCGAATTGAATCACGTATTTCCCGATATCTTACACTACCAAGATTTGAATTCCATATTGCGTTGACATAATCCTCATCGGACAATTTATCCCGCAATGCTTGAACGGCTGCCAAATATTCCCGATCTAATATTTTCAACGCCTGCCTCTCGGCATTATGATCGGCTATCCAGCAATCGTTGTAAAGCTGCTTATATTCCTCGGCTCTCAAATATTGACCAATTAATATGGCCAATATAACTAATCCCATTAAGACATATATTGAGATTAATATAATATACGTACTTGTTAATTTCAACAATTCAATTCTCCTTTCGACCCGGACTTAATTTAATAAATCCGGGCCTCAATGTCGATGAAATAAGAAGTTTACCTGGTTTTGATTTCTAAAAGGCCGCAGGGTCCATCGCATCACCACCTTTCATACCAGCATTTTTTGCAATACCAATTATCATCTTGCCAAATTGCAGTCGTATCTGCTATTTTAGAGCATTCCCATCCATTATCAAATAATACCCATAACGAATCAAGCCTTTTATGTAACGGCCAGCCTGAAAAATCTTTTTTTACATTCAATATCACCGTATCGCAGACCTTGACCGTTGGTGTATCTACTGAATTGGCGGGCCATTTCTGTTTGATTGAATCGGGGGGATTAAGGGACTTTGTTACAAAAGTTGGGTCGGGGGCGGGCGGCTCAATAACTCCCGGCATTATTAATCCCGTGTCAGCGTTTTGCATTAATACAAACGGGTTATAGCCAACAGCCCCATCATCTCCGGTGGACTCATATAAATATTTTCGCCTCATATCATAACAAACCGTGTCGGTGGTGTCCTTGATCTCATATTTAATATCCCAAAATAGCCATTTAGTGGTATCTATTTTAAGCCACGTCCTCTCCTGGCACATCGTCTCCCCATCATACCAAACATCCGTGACCTTTTTGATCGGTTCGTCTTGCGCAACCAAAAAGCTGACCGGCCAGATTAGCAACAACAGTAATAATGCAATCGTTTTCATTTAGTCCTCCGATTTTCTCAATTTATTATAAGCCTCAGTAAGATATGATTCCCAAAGTGCCTCGGTACCATGTTTCCTTATTGATAATCCGCGAGCAATGTTTTCGGCCTTTTTTGCCAATTCAATTTCAAACCCCATTACTACTCCTTGCCCTGCTGGGCGGTTAGTGCGTCCGTAAATTTATAGATTGTGTCCCCAACTTCATAGTCCGAATGTTCAGGGTCAACATCTTCTTTGGTGGCGGTCGTCTTGTAAATCAATCCAAGTTCTTCGGCCAGTTCTTGTATATCTCCGCCGTCCATCGTTTCCTCACCCCAGCACCGAGATTTGATAACCCTACGGGCGAATTTCGCCAACCGCTCATTCTCGGCCTCCAAGTCGCCTATTTTGTGTTCCCGCTTAGATAGTAATCTGCTGTATTTGTCAATCTGCTCTTTATCGAACTCCCGAACCTCGTCTATGGCGGCGCGGATATGTTTTTTAATGTGAAATTGGTTAGCGTGATCTATCTGCGAATCATCGCAGATCAGTTCTTCGTCAAGCAGTGTTTGCAACGTCTTTTCGGCTATATCATCAATCTCACTCATGGTCTGGCCTCCATGCTAAATAGTTATCTCTTTTTCTAATTCATCCCGGTCAACCTGACTGGACTCACGAAATTTTTCCATGTCTTCCTCGGCCAGCTTCAATGCCCGTAATAATTTTTTCAATAAGCCAGGGTCAATTATCGGTTTAGTCTTCATCGCTGGCCTCCTGGTAGGCGGCGATAACCTGCTCAATCTTTTTCATTTTTGTCCTCCAGTAATTGGTTTATCTCTTACTACCGCCCGGAATTATGTAGGCGGTCATCCAGTTTTTATCTCCCAATCTATCTACAATCCTCTGCCAGCCTTCCCATTTCCGGAGGTCATCAGAGGTATAATTGGTCGTTACAAAAGTCGGCAGTTGATGCTCCCATCGGTAATTGAAAAATTCCTCTTGTAGTGATAGATTCCAGCCGGATTTGTCTTCATAGGCGCGGCCCAAGTCGTCGATCATCATAATGCGGCTGTCGTTATATCGGGGGGACTCATCATTATTTTCCATTTCCTTCCTCAGTTTGCGGATCAACCGGGCGTGGGTTATAAATTCAATGTCAATATGGATGTCCATCTGCGCCCAATTCTCGGTATCATCGTGACGTATCATAATCCGACCGTCTGAACCGGAACAATCAATATCCCGCCCCTCCTTCTCTGTCCGCTCCTTGATTTTATCAGTCCTATGCTTAAAATATCTTTCCGCGATAATTCGCAAGGCGGTGGTTTTCCCACAGCCGACCGACCCCATAAAGAATATCCCCCGACCATGATATTGGGTCAGGCTCCGGGCTGATTCTTCGATTATATATCGCATCTTGTCGTCTAAATCATCCCATTTCGGGCCGAAATATATAGGCGCGAACATATTCCTCAAAACCGTGTTAAATCTTAGTAACACCGCCGCCTCCAAATTCATCGGCGGTTCTGATTTTTGGTTTACCTGTGCCATGCGTTAGCTCCTGATTTATTTTATTAGCGTGATATTTGAAATTAGGTATCGTTTTGCCCTGGCGAACCATAAACTCATCCTTGGAGTCGAGATAACATACGATCATCCGCCGCAACAAACCGACATCACTGAACTGCTTAATGAGTCGATTAAGGATAGCGTCATCCTTGCCGTAATCATATCCGTAATCACCGAACCGTTTCTTATATTCCTCAAACCAATGATTTTTCAATTCCATCAAATCAGGATTCTTGGGCGGTTTTTTACCGCCCTTATTATTGTCTTTTGTAATATTGTCTTTATTGTCTTTTGTGGGCATCTTTTTTGATAACAGTTTGTTATCTTTTTTGATAACAGCTCGTATCTTTTTTGATAACATTATCTTTTTCGATAACGGTTTCCACTTGGTATAATCCTTTTGCAACGAATAACTTACCCGTTCCCTGTTATCTTTTTTGATAACAATTAAATTCATCTCTTGTAGCTTTCTTATTGCCCGCGTTACATTTGGACGTTTCAGGCCCGTTGCCTTCACGAATTGACTATTGGCTATCCAATCAG
>JASFMF010000104.1:0-6254 GCA_050117705.1 Phycisphaerales bacterium | reverse complement strand
GCGCGACCTGAAGGTCTCTGAAGTTTTCGTTCGCTTTCAAATCGGGGTATCTTTCCTGCAACATTAAGAGCCGGGACAGAAATCCGCCAAGCTCGTTGGTTGCTTCAATCTTACCTGCTCTGGTGCCTGCGCTGAAATACTTCTCTCTCGATTTGGCGATATTCTCGAAAAGCTCTTTTTCATGTGATGCATATCCTTTTACCGTCTCGACAAGGTTCGGTATCAGGTCAAGCCTTCGCTGAAGAGTTGAATCGATATCCGCCCATGCCTGTTCGGCGCCCTGTTCGAGACTGACCGCTTTGTTATAGCCTTTGATGTACCATGAGAAGGCTATAATGCCAACCAGCAACAGAAAAACAAGCACGCCAATTAAAACCATCCATGCTTTACCGTAATTTCTCATTTTTATTCCTTTTTACTTTCCAACTTTTTACTTCTCACTTTTTCCTTTTTTCTACCATCCGCCGCTTGCTCCCCCGCCTCCGAATCCTCCTCCCATGCCGCCTCCGAATCCACCGAACCCGCCGCCGAAGCTGCCGCCTCCGAACGAGCCGCTCCTGCCGTAGCCGCCGTGTCCACCGAACCCGCCTAACATAAACGGCAGAAAAAGCCACAATCCCATGCCTCTGCCTCTACCCATACCGAACATCATGAAGAAAAATATCAAAAGAGGCAGCGCGCTACAGCAGGGCAAAACCCTTCTGTTTCTGCGTGCAGTTCTTACGGGCCTTAACTGAGGCATACCTGTTAATACTACGCCTGAAGCGGATGCAATCTTTTGAATAATTTGTAAATTTGCCTGTAAAATTCCTTCGCTGTAGTTGCCCTGCTTCAGAAATGGCACGAGGGTTTGTCTGCCCACCCGTCCGCAGAACTGATCGGTTACGAATCCTTCCAGCCCGTATCCGACCTCGAACCGGTACCTTCTATCCTTGGCCGCCAGCGTAAATAGCATACCGTTGTCTTTGCCCTTTCGGCCGAGCTTCCATTTTTCGGCTAATTCGATTGAGTATTGTTCTATAGATAATCCCTCTGTTGTATTCACTGTGAGTATGATGTATTGTACGCTCGTTTTTTGTTCCAGCTCCTGGAGTATTCCGTTCAGCGACTGTTCGTGCGAGCTGTTTATGACGTTGGCGCGATCTTCCACGTAGTGTTTAGGCATGGGCAAGTCAACCGCGCCCATGGCCGGTGTTGCAAGCAGGATTATTATAAATCCGTTAAGTAATCGTCGCATAATCATACCTCGAGCTTATCAACGATGAGAGCTAATTGCTCAGCGGTTGAGTAAATCGATTGGAAAATTTGCTCCATCTCGAACTCACCCAGCCGTGTTTTTTGGCTCCGCCAGTTTAATGTCTCTTTCAAAGAATCGATATTTATCGAAAGTTCGCTTGATGCTTTGTTTAAAGTGTCTTCCGCCAGTGCTGTTCGCTCGACATCTTTTAGCCACAGCATCGCTCGCAGCAGAGGAAGCAATCCTTTAGTTGTTGATATTAGGATGTCTCTGACGAGTTTTCTGTTACCACCCGAAGCAATAAAGCCCTGTCTTAGCCTGATGAGCATAGCCTTAAGCTCCCGCTCGCACTGGAGCCTTACATCTTTCTTGCTGATGCTTAATCCACCGAATGGGTCATCACCTAAAATCGTCTGGTGAGCTAATTGAAATTCTAAAAACTCGATGCCGAAGACATCAAGCGACCTTTCTATATAAGGTGTTGTCATAAGCAATGGAGGGGATATCTTCTTTTTACTCATCGGTTTTGCGAGCCTTGCAATTCGTTTAAGCGAATCCTGTTGTATCTTGCTTAGCACAAGCACTGTATTGATATCGCTCTGGCCCACTCTGAAATCTTTGGTCAGACTGCTGCCGACTACAGTGATGCTTTGAAGATTATCTGCTGATTCTGCAATCAGCACTTCTGCAAAAACTTTGACGCGTTCACGGATTTCCTCACGCAAGGCATCCAGTTTTAATTTGGTTTTATTTTCGTCCATCTTGTATTTACCTCTTTGGTTTTTCAAACAAATTGGAAATCGCAGTTAGAGATGTTTTTCTCCCGGCTCTCTAACGGGGTCAGTTTACAACATTTACCTACTAGCCACAACAGCCATATCTTTTGGCGGAAAAGATGCCAATTTGACAGCCAATGTTTAAATGTGACAGGGCCGATAAGTCTATTTTTCGGCGTTTTTTGAGCATTTTTTGATGTTTGGTAATCTGGCACGGTCTTTGCATATAGTATTAGCAGGAGTTTAAGTGGATAAGGAAATGGAAAAGTAGAAAAATGAAGAAGATTTTGAAGGGAGGTGTTACTATGACACTGGTACGTTTTAACAAAAGAAACAGAGGCGATTTGGCGACCCTGCACAACGAGATGGATGATTTGTTTGACGGCTTTTTCAGGGGGCTGGACAGGCCTTTTAGCGGTTATAAAGCATGGCCTGCAATTGACGTCGCCGAGCAGGACAATGCAATTGTTGTAAGGGCAGAGGTCCCGGGCTGCAAGGCTGATGATGTGGATATTTCCGTTTATGGCAATACTCTAACCATCAGCGGTGAAAAGAAACACTCCGAGGAGAAAAAGGAAAAGGGCTATTACCATATGGAAAGTTCCTACGGCAGCTTCAGACGCGAGGTAACTTTGCCTACCGATGTCGATCCGGCAAAAGTTGAGGCGGCCTGTAAAGACGGCGTACTGAATATTACATTGCCGAAAGCCGAGGTGTCGAAAGCGGTAAAAGTAAAAGTCAAAGGGTAATTCCGCCAATAAACTAATAAAGTATTGAACAAGTAGTTAGGAAATTTAAGCTGTCCGTTTAACGGTTCCTGTTCTGTAATTCCCCCCATGCAGAGCAGGAGCCTTTTTTTATTAGTTCCAATTTTTATACCACCAGTAAGACTGGTGGATGGAAATTTGCCGTGTTTGCTGCTCTACTGGCTTGTGTATGCCGTTTCGCCGACCAGCCATTCCAGGGCTTTCTCGTCGTCGCTAAGTATCTGAAGATTAGCACCGCGGTTGACCGCAACATTTTCTGCGAATTTATCAATATTTTCCGATTGCGAGACAATGGCCATCTTGAGTTTTGGCCTCCAGAGTGTTGCGGCGTGTTCGCCAAGCAGGAATCTGTCTAATTCCGGAATGTGTCCGGCCACGTCGTTAGTGTTCAGCAAAACATGGTTATATCCGCGTTCTTCACTTTTACTCAGTATAGTTGCGAATAAATCTTTCATGTTTTCCAGGGAGTATTGTCCGGCAGCCCTTATGAATAGACAGCCGGATTCCTCCGTAATTGTGATATCTAAGCCCATTTATACTTCCTTTATGGCGTAGTTTCTTACCGTCTCTGTGGAACCGATGGCGTGGCGTGATCCATATCCGGCGGTTATTTATTCAAGTCGCCCCTTGACGACTTACCCCAATTGCCTTACAGTCTCTATCTCGCTCAAGATGGTGATGCTATGACCAGCGTCCTTGCAAAATGCAATGCATCTCTTTCTCCCTTTATCTTAGACGAGCCTGTAATTATCTTTTTTCCCCATTTGCTGTACTTTTTTAAGTTAAAAGCCGCTTGCCCCAAGGATGTGTCAGAAATAAGCTTTTTTAAATATCGGTCGAAGCGGCCTTTTTACTGTCTTTTTTTTGGTTTATTTGTTTGGATTATGGCTAAAACTATATATCTTCTTAAATTTTAAGGCATTATACCCAAAGCCTGCTGTCAGGGCGACCACCAGGGAGTAGCTAAATAGCGTCAAGTTGCCTATGTTTGCATTAAAAGTGCCGTTGACCCAGGAGGCACCCACGAAAAGCAGGATAAGCAGGGCTGCTGTGCCTAAAAGCGAGCATTTGATAGAATTCTTTTTTTTTTGCTTCGTAAAAAGCTCAAAATTTTGAATTTTCTTACATAGGCCCTCGAATAATCCGACGTACATGATGCCTTGCGGGCCGGCCTGAGAAGCCAGCGAGATTGCCGAATGCACCCTTTCCTTAAGCTTCTGCATTGTGTCTGGGTCTGTTTTAGCGCTTGATTTAAATGCTGACAGGACAAGGCCGGATAGTGTTGTTATCGCTTCTGAAATCTCAATAAAGGCTTCACAAATGTTCAGACAGTTCCTGATGTTTATATCCTCAACATTCCCCTCTTTTAGTAAGGCCAGCGCCTGTTTGGCTTCTTCTGCTAATTCTTTATTTCCGGCGAGCTTTTCATATTGGAAATTATTGAGGTCTCTGAAGACGCGATTTAAAGCGAAGATGGCCTCATAAAAGTGAGCAAGTCCCTGGTATGTGGAATGTTCCAATGTTCCCGCTTTGTAGTATTGCTCTGCCACTTTTTTTGAAGCTGTCGAGGCTTGTTTCGTTAAAATCTCCGCCAGGTTAGGATCCGGTATCTGCGATGCCTCCATCACGGCCGAAAACAGCACATCGGTCTTCATATGGTCCATGAGAAGCTGGGAGCCGTTACTGTATATGCCTGCCTGTTGAAAATATCCTGCCGTGTTGTTGAAGAGTTCGAGAGCTTTGTGAACGTTGAATTTACGAAGTTCGGCAATTGCCGCTGCGTACGCCCTTACTGCCTCCGAGAGGTTGGCGAGTTCCTGTTGACCTATTTTTCGAAAACCATTAGTTGCGTCTTCTATTAGAGATGAGATTTTGGAATAGTCCCTTTCTTCTCTGATTAGTCTTGTAGCGTAGAAATAATTCCATAATGATTTAAGAAATTCTTCGATTACTGTTCCCTCGGCATCCGGCAGCCATTCCTGAATCAAGTCTTCGACCATCGATAATTCATCACCAATATTTGCATCGAAGATTTCCTCTTTAACTTTCTCAATAATTCGGCCCTCCTCGTCTGTTGGCGTGACTGTCTGTGTGTTTCCGTGTAAGTCTTCATACAGGTTCATTTTTGCCTCCTTTTTTTTCTTATGTTGTCCTGCAATCTATCTCCTGTCTTTTTCCTGCACTGATACGAAACGACCTCTAAATTAAAGAATCGAACGTATATACAGTTTTTTTAGTTTTTTTTCCCTTTCTGTGACAGCCTTGTGGCACTCGAGCAGTAAAATTTCAAAGATGATTATAGAAACAGGCAGCTTTTTGCTGATATTTAAGACGTTTCCTGTCAAGAGGTGCTTCGAGAATTATGCTTGCCTGGAGACAGGCTGGTCGGTTTGTAAATGTCGTTTCTGCTGCCATATGGTGTGTTTGGCGCTAACCTTAATATTTCGTTCTCGAAATTGGCGGCCTGCTTATGTATAGGTATTGATGCAGGTATTTCCGTTTTTATTGGCCCGTCCCATAAAAATATAAAGTTTTCTATATTTCTTTGCCGAATAATTAGAAAGACACTGAGTTGTTTTTAGTATTGTAAGAACGTTTTTTAACAGCAAAAGGGGCCTTTTCGGGTGGCCGGTAGGCGATGAATCCCTGAATTCAGAGTACGGAGCTGGAGAGAAATTATGAGAACCATAGCGGTTGTTAATCAAAAAGGCGGTTGTGGCAAAACGACGGTATCGATAAACCTGGCCAGCGCTCTCGCCGGCGCAGGTAAAAGGGTTTTGCTTGTAGATATGGATCCGCAATCCCATTGTGCCGTAGGCCTTGCCGTGCCTGAAGAGCAAATAGAGCAAAGCATCTACGACGTGCTGATAAGCTCGAGCAGGAACGAGCCGATGAGGCTCACGGAGATACTCTGGCAGATTAGCGACAAATTAGAGCTCGCTCCCGCCAGCCTGGACCTCTCTGCTTTCGAGCAACAGATGGCCGGTATAGCTGACCGCGAATGCTGCCTTAAAAACGCTCTTGATAGTATAAAGAGCGATTATGACTACACAGTTATCGACTGCCCTCCGGCTGTGAGCCTGTTGACTTTCAATGCCCTCAGGGCGGCCACTGATGTCGTTGTCCCTGTCGAGACGGGCTACTTTGCACTGCACGGGCTTAGCAGACAGCTTGAGACCCTCAGCATACTATGCAAACGGTGCAGCCAGCATGTTAATGTTAAAGTTTTGGCCAGTATGTATGATATAAGAACCAAAATGGCCAGAGAGATTTTGGCGGATTTGCGCAGCCATTTCGGGGATAAGATGTTCAAGACGATTGTTTGTTTCAATACTAAAATCAAGGAGGCTTCCAGCTTTGGCCAGCCCATCAGCGAGTACGACCCCGCCAGCAAAGGCCATAAGGATTTTCATTCTCTGGCTCAGGAGGTATTAGGCTCTCACCAGAAACAGCAGCGTCATGAATTCGTGAACA
>JASFMF010000103.1:0-6297 GCA_050117705.1 Phycisphaerales bacterium | reverse complement strand
AAATCCTTCGCTCTCGACCTTATTACCTGAAAAAATACGGCATGGGCCACACAAACCTACATCCGGTGAAAATACAACAAAGTGCGTTCCTGTATGGTCGAGAATCTTTGCACTGCCCTGTTTTGCAGCCAGCAGGATACCAACAAGTACAATCATACTCGAGACGGCTAAGACGTAGCCCGTGACACACACCAAAGTCCGTGCCTTTCGCCGTCTTAACTCGCACAATGCATAATGAAATATATCAGTGAACATTATTGTATTATACTACTTATTAACCTATTCCGGAACAGTGGTTCGACTGGCCTCCGGAGTACCTCCATAAGCACCCATGTTGATGATACCACCATTTCCCGCCGGCTCGTTGTCGATGGAATCAGCCGGGTTGCCTGCGTCGATACAAGGGCTTTTTATTTCATCTAATACCCAGGTTGGCGTTATCGGATTACAATGACCGGCTGTGGATTTTAAATGAAATTCTCCAAAGGTGTAATTGTCAGGATCTTCCGACACCCATGTCCCGAGTTCCACGAATTCAGGATCAGCATCGATATTTCCATCACCCTCCACCCCGCCCTGAACATTTGAGAATGTAACATCAATATTATCACCATTGATTTGAACACTATCGGCTGATTGGCCGTTAAAGTAAATGATTGAATTCGCAACGGCCATACCACCGCCATCAATAGCATATCCCATATTCTGGACAATCGTACAGTTGGTTATACCTACATCGCTGTATACAGTCCCTCCACGCCCTCCAGTCCTTGGTACAAAACGAAGTCCTGATTCTCCATTACCGGCTATAATGCAGTTACTTATTTTAAGAGTGCTTTCATCACTTATTTCAATACCACACCCCCGGTTTGCCGTGATAACACAATGACTTAGCTGCAACCGAGCATCCGAACAGCTAATCCCCGACTTACCATCACAGATTGTTAATCCCTGGAGCCTGATTATACTTTCCGGAGAAAGGGTAATTACAGGCGATTCGCTGTCACCCGAAACAGAGGTCAGGGAAACAATAGCCGAATCCTGTGCATTAGCAGAACGAATTGTCAATTCCTTCGGAGGTATAATAATGTTCTCTTCATACTTACCCGGCGATAAAAGAATGGTCTGGCCTGATGAGGCATAATTAATGGCAGCCTGAATCGAACCGAATCGCTGACCCGTCATCATATTAAAAACAGGCCCACCCGGATCCGGAAGAAACGCCTTCACACTTACCCAGTAAATATCAGAGGTAATGCCGCTGTCGCGTGTGAAAAAGAGATATTTCCGATCCGGCGAGATAAAAGCCGCACTTTCAATTATTGACGTATTTATTGAAGGACCCAGGTTTTGGGGGGCTGTCCAGCCACCTTGACCATCGGGAAAACTAATATAAAGGTCATTATTTCCAAAACCACCCGGGCGATTGGCCATCCATACGATATATTCCTCATCTAATCCGGGTACAGGCGCACAATCATTTCCACCGGTATTAAGGGAACGGAGATTCTGTGGTTGACTAAACTGGCCGTTTTCCAACGGTATATACCATATATCACAACTTCCTAGTCCACCGGAGCGATGGGAACACATCCACAGATTTCCAAGACTTGAAATATGACAGCTCCATTCGTTAGAAGTGGAACTCACCGGCGGGCCTAATCTTGTAGGATTAGACCATCCGTTAGCAGTTCGTGTAGCCATGTAAACACTAGCATTTCTGGTAAGATAAATCTTTTGGTCGTCGTCAGCCAGACTCGGGCAGAGGGATTTAGTGTTTGAAAACGAAGCACGCGCAGGTGTAGTCCACTGCCCGTTCTCATAATGGGTTTCCAGGATTTGATAGCTTGTCCAGCTTGAGTTTCTTGTGTTGAAATAGTATTCCCTTCCATCTGCAGTGAAACAGATATTTCTTTCGAATCGATTGGGAACGCTGATTAATCCCGGTGCGAATATCTTGGGAACCAAGCCCGGCGGTTCCTGACCCATATAGGGAGGCGGACTATCATCTGCACAGACCGCCAAACCGGGCAAGGTTATTATTGTAATCCAACAGATATACCAACTTATTCGAGAATTCATCTGTTTTTCTCCTCAACTAAAAATTAATTTAATAGACCTGCACACGGGTACAATCCCGTTATTAGTCGAATGTTTCAGTTTTTTTACAATATTCGACCTTCAAACCTCCGGACTTGTTAAACAAATTGTAAAAAATATTGAAACGAAAGTAAAGTTTCTGGGATAATAAACCGTTTGACACGGTATTATGAAGATTGATTTAGAGACTATCCGAGCCGCTAAAAACGGTGAATCCGAGAGCATGGCCGAGCTAACTGCCTCGGTGAATAAGCGTGTTTTCACATATATATATCGTCTGACCTTAGACTATCATCTATCCGAAGACCTGGCCCAGGAGACGGTACTCGATCTTATCAAATTCCTGCCCCAATTAGAGTTCGACCATATCAATCCCTTCTGGTCCTGGCTCTATCGCACGGCCCTTGGAAAAATCCAACACCATTTCCGTCTTCAGGGCAATAAAAGAGTCCAACAGAAAACTATGGTAGACAGCGATAAGCTTAAACATTTTTCGGCCGGCCTTGAAAGCAGCATTAACAGGTTAATGAAAGATGAAATGAGGAAGGCAGTTACCGATGCTATGCAGGCTTTACGAATACGCTATCGTAATATCCTGACTCTTCGTTGTTTCGAGAATCTTTCATACTCTGAGATAGCCGCCATTTCAGGAGGTAGTGAGCTACAAGCGAGGCTATTATTCTTCCGTGCTAAACGATCACTTCGACGCCAATTAACAAGCAGGGGCTTTAAAAAAGAGCAGCTTCTCTCGGCATTAGGCCTTTTTGGACTCATTACCGCCGGCATCACAGACAACGCCGCTGCGGCAACAACCGTATCAGCTACGTCATTGGCAGCTACTTCAACCGTTACTATATTTGGTGTAACAGTACCTAAAATTGCCGCCACTGTCACACTTAGCGCCATAACTTTAACAGCAGTAACAACTGTGGCAGTCAGAGAATACAATAGTTACAAATCCACTTCTTATGTGTCAACGAGAGAATATGTAAATCCCGAACCTCATCCATTCGGTGATTTATTATATCTTCTCGAAAACGATGACTTTTCGAGCCCAACTGAAGTAACAAACTTCAACGACCCGGGTAACGACGGGTTTCGAGCTGTGGATCTTTCCACTTCAACAAGACCGAAAACATTTGTAACAACACCAACAGAAGTTCTTGTAGAAAATCCCGAAGGCAATTTGTATATGTATTTACCACGAAACCACTGGGTTGAAGTGGCTTTCGACGGCCCAATTATCGATAGTGCCGGCCCGGACTTTTTTTATGCCGGATGGAGATGCCGAACTCTACGTGTAATTCTCATTGGTGAGCAGGGTCAGCAGCGGGAGCTTGAAATTTTAAACTGCCTGCCGGACTGCCCCAGAAGATGCTTCTGTATGCAGATAGCTCCCTTCGATATAGCTAAATATAACCTGGACTTCCAACCGGTTAGAATTCGCATCCAAGGTGTTTATGGTTATGAAGCTCGGACCGGTTTTCAATTATCCATGGTTCGAGCAAGAATCGCAAAATAGACAATCACTATCCCACCAATACTACTAATATTTCCAAGCCCTGGATTACACCCTCTTAATGCTCAATTTGAGTATGGTAATGATTAGCAATAAAATCAAAGAATACACGTTCACAGAAAAGCTCCTTGTTATAGTTGCGTCCATTAAAGGAATTTGGTATTTTAGTGAAATTCTGAGGCTTAGGTATGTAACTAAGCATATCAAAGGATGAAATTTAAGTTGTAAAAAATGGATTTACGGAGACAAAATTATGAGGCGAATTACGGGTAGATTATTGATTCTGACTATCCTGATATCACTTTTATGGCTTTTAACGGGTTGTCAGACAGGATTAATGAAAGTGGGACAAAAGACAATGCTCTTCAATGGTAAAGACCTTACCGGCTGGAAGCTGTTTATTCCGGATGAAACAATAGATACATCTAAAGTCTGGTCTGCCAGAAACGACGTTATACATTGCACAGGAAAACCCAATGGGTATATGCGAACCGAATCTGCATACGAGAACTATAAACTTCATCTGGAATGGCGCTGGCCCGACGAGCCAACCAACAGCGGCGTGCTGCTGCATGTTGGTGGTGAGGACAAATTATGGCCGAAGTGCATCGAATGCCAGTTAAAAGCTGAAAATGCAGGTGATATTGTTCTGATGAATGGGGCCGGTATTACCATCGACGGCAAAGACATGCAAAACCCATCAACGCCGTTTGTAATTATACCCAAAAAAGAAAAAAGCAGTGAGAATACACCGGGGCAGTGGAATACCTACGAAATCTATTGTAAGAAGGACACAATTCGCTGTTACGTCAATGGGGTGCTTCAAAACAAAGGTGTCGGCGCTACGAGTACCACCGGTAGGATATGCCTGCAAAGCGAAGGTGGACCAATCGAATTTCGCAACATATATATAGAATCGCTGAATTAATAAAGAGCAGCAGTCTGTATCAAAAAAGCACAGAAAGCTGGAGAGGTAAGCTGATAATCCGAACCGCCGGACCAGCCGGATAAGGTCTATATCGGGCAGGAAAATTTGGGTGTTTTGCCCGTTCAAAATCATCAGTATCTCTTGACTTTTCAGCTGGTTGCAAGTACTCTATTCGTGAACAGAATCTAACATTAAGGACAGCAGAAAACTTATGAAGGAAGCGAAAAAAATAGAGGAACAATTCGAGGATATGCAAATCCTCGACGAGCTGAAAAACTCATATCTCAATTACGCGATGAGCGTGATAGTATCACGGGCTTTGCCGGACGTTCGCGATGGTTTGAAACCTTCGCAAAGACGGATTCTGGTTGCGATGAACGACCTGAATCTTGGGCCACGAAGCAAACATCGAAAGTGTGCGAAAATCGTCGGTGATACCGGCGGTAACTACCATCCCCACGGCGACCAAGCCACCTATGGTACGTTAGTGCGGTTGGGCCAGGAATGGAACATGCGCTACACGCTTATCGACCCGCAGGGTAACTTCGGCAGTATCGATTCCGACCCGCCGGCAGCTATGCGATATACAGAAGCAAGAATGGCAGCTCCCGCAACGGAAATGCTTGAAGATATTAAGCATGATACCGTTGATTTCATACCGAACTACGATGAAACCCGTGAGGAACCTACGGTTTTACCTTCAAAGTTTCCGAATCTTTTAGTTAACGGCTCTACCGGAATCGCTGTGGGTATGGCCACCAGTATTCCTCCTCACAATATCACTGAGATATGTGATGCCCTGCTGTTAATTATTAATGACCCGGACTGTGGTTTTAAGGACATTATGAAGGTCCTGCCGGGTCCGGATTTTCCAACGGGTGGAATCATTTGCGGCAACAAAGGCATTATCGATGCTTATACTACCGGCCGCGGCCATTTGACGGTTCGCGGAAAAATAGATGTCGAAGAAACAAAAAGAGGCAGGGAAAAAATCGTAATAACTGAAATACCTTATATGGTTGTAAAAACCACCATCGTTTCCAAGATTGCAGATTGTGTCCACAATAATACGATTCCTGAAATAGCCGACATCAGAGACGAATCGGACCGCCATGGATTACGGATTGTCGTGGACCTGAAAAAAGATGCCGATACCGAAATCGTCTTGAATAAACTGTACCGTTACTCCTCTCTGCAAAGCACTTTTGCTATTGCCAATATAGCACTTGTTAATAACAGGCCTGAAACACTTAACATCAGAGAGATGCTCAACTGTTTCATCGACCATCGGAAAACTGTTATTCGCAGACGCAGCAGATTCCTGCTGAAAAGATGCAGAAACAGAGCACATATTCTCGAAGGTCTCATCTTAGCCGTCAGTGACATCGATGAAATCATCGAACTGATAAAAAAGTCTCCTGATACACCGACCGCAAAACTGAACCTGATGAAAAAACCTTTGCGGCTGGCCGAAGTGGCTACGCTGAAGAAAATTCTGCCAAAATCATTCATCAAGGAAAAGACTAAAGGTAAACATTTCCTGACCGGGCCGCAGGCAGATGCGATTTTGACAATGCAACTGCAAAGGCTGACCGGCCTGGAAATGGAAAAGCTGGCCAAAGAATACGCCGACCTGACCGAACAGATAGAGGGCCATGAGGCAGTTTTGTCTAACGAAGAGCTCCTGCTGGACATCATCCGCGAAGACATCCATGAAATAAAGGAAAAATACAAAGGCCCGAGGCGAACC
>JASFMF010000102.1:0-6312 GCA_050117705.1 Phycisphaerales bacterium | reverse complement strand
GAGGAATGTCAACACGGATGATATCTTGTCGGAAACAACTTCGGTCGGATGAAAATGTCCCGTGTCCAGGCACAGCAGAGTTTTATTTTCGATGGCGTAGCTTAAATAGAATTCATGCGAACCGACAACATAGCTTTCCGAACCTATTCCGAAAAGCTTACTTTCTACGGCATCCAGAAGGTGGCTCTTATTCATCTTTTCAGCAAATATCTCATCCAGTGACTTTTTAAGCCGTTCACGTGGTCTCTTGCGGTCCACAGGAATGTCTTTATATCCATCGGGAATCCACAGATTTGTTACACAAGCCGTGCCTAATTGTTTACCCATTTCCACTCCGATTTTTCGACATGCAATACCGTGCTCGACCCAGAATTTTCGTATGCCTTCATCGGCGTTTGATAATGTAAAGCCACTTTCAGCTTTAGGATGTGAAAAGAATGTTCCGTTGAAATCCATCCCCATACCGTTTGCTTTTGCCCAGTCAATCCACGATGCAAGATGTTCCGCTGTCAGCTCGTTTCGTTCGACCTTCCCGCCAGTTTCAGCATACATTGCATGCAGGTTCAATCTGTGTTTGCCGGGTGTCAGGCTTAGGGCTTTATCCAAGTCCGAGCGCAATTCATCAGCCGTTCGCGCTTTGCCTGGGTAAGCGCCTGTTGCCATTATTCCACCGCCGCTCAATCCTTCAGCGCTTTCGAATCCACCTACGTCGTCTCCCTGCCAGCAGTGCAATGATATTGCTATACTGCTTAGTTGTTCCAATGCCTTTTCTGTATCAACACCCAGTTCGGCATAAAGCTGCCTGGCGGCGTCATAAGCCTTTTCTATTTTTTTAGAGTCGCTCATCATTAAATCCTCAATCCAAAGTTTTTCAGCTCTTAAGGCTTTCCAGAAGTTTCTGTTCGGCCTTTTTTGTCCACAGCCCATCATTCAGACACTCAGCGACTTGTGGCATTTTTTCTTTCATTTTATCCAGCGGTATTAGGCCAAGAGAACGGCAGGTGGGATAAACGATAACTTTACCTGCGATGGAACGGTTCTCGACCGCGCGCATACCATCGGTTGCACCGGCAAGCCCGCTGACAGCCGCAACACTAAGATTAGTGTCGAGACTGCCGGATTCAACCTTTGCGAGCATCCGTTTCATATCTTCCAGAGTTGAGCCGCTCGTGCCGATGAAATACAGTTGCTTTTCGATATAAGTATCCAGGTCAATTTCAGCACTCACTGTCGCGGGGATACCGGCGAAGATATTTATAAGGCCCCGTTTTGCAGCGCTATGTACTGAGGCGGCGACCAAAGCAGGTATTGGTGCCATCAAAGCGGTGTAGTCGAAAGCTTCGGTGATTTTTTCTTTAGTAGGATTGTACGCTTGATATTTGACGGCATTTTTTTGAGCCAAAGGCGCGGCGATTTTTGTTAATATATTTAGCCTGTTATCGTCCACGTCGCCAGCAAAAACACTCACGTCTTTTACTCCCTGGCAGATATTTCGTATTACGTGCATCAGACCCATTGGCCCAGCCGCGCCGACAATATTAATTTTGTCACCGGGACGGATTTCATCGGTGTCAGGAATCACTTTCATAGACTCGGAAGGGTCTGAGGTGGTAGTGCCTATTATCCGAATTCCGCCATAGTGGACTCTTCCGACCATAGTTACAACGTCCCTGCTGAATTTGCCCCCGCAAAGAACGATATTGAAAAGACCCTTTGCAGCAACTTTTGCAAACAATGCTTCTGCAACACCGGCATCGGAACCGAAATAAATAACATCATCATAGCCGACATCGGCAAGCGCAGTGACACTCTTAGCTTGTTCCGCCACTTCCAATTCAGCGGGGACTGGTGATTCCGACAACCATGTTATTCGGTTTGGTCTTCCATAGCGGCTAAAAAGATTCTGAAAAATATTTCCACTTACCTCAACGTCGGCGACAACAAGCATCTTTCCATCTTTTTTCAGGCCTGTACGTTCTATGGATGCGTAAGCATCTTCAACGCACGCCCACGGCTCTACCAGTGCTATTGCCGAACCGGATAGCTTGCCGCTGACAGGTAAAAGCATGGAGTCACCCTCAGGTGACGTGATGACTCTTTCATCCATCAGCACGTATTCCTGAAGTGCACCTTCTAAGTTGTATCCGAATGCGGCGTTGGCGCTTTTGGTTTTCAGCCAGCGGTAATCCGTCTGTACAAGGTATCGTTCGCCGGGCTTGAAATTTTCCACGTTTTGGCCGACTGCTTCGATTAAAACTACGGCTTCGTGTCCGGGAACTGCAGGAGCTTGGCCGGGGACATAGCCGGGTATATCCTTAAGTATTTCGGGATTAATGCCTGAGATTATTTCGCTTTTACGAACATGGCTGGAAAATTGCTTGAGCAGTTTAAGGTCGGAAAAACAAAGCCCGACCACTTCAACTCTGCAAAGAATCTGGTGCTGCCTGGGCTTGAAGACATCTTTGGATTTATTTAGTACGAGCTCATCCGGCCCGACTAACTGCACAGCATATTGTGTTTGTGGTAAATCTGACATAGTTTGTTTTTTAAGTTTTAAGTCACCTGGTCTAATATTTCCTTAGGTGTTGTGTTTTTATTTAGACCGATTAGTTTATCTTCGTCTTTTGGTTCGAGTACCTCTCCGAGCTGTTGGAAGAATTCGTTCTTTTCCGCCACGCTCTTAAAATTATCTGTTGCCCATTCGCTGGTATAACCCAATCCGCATTTTTGCTGGAGTACAGAATGTGCATAAATAATATGGGCGCTATTAAGGAATATTGGTACTAAAGGTTTCAGTTCGTCGGTTTCGAAGCTGTCCACGAATTTTTGTCCCGGACTGTTCATCTCGGTGCCTTCTACCATCACAAGATTAAACTTTTGTGCAAGCTCTACGACCGCGTAAAGATTCTCAAGCTTCACGTCTTTCGCTCCCGGGGTATAATTGCGGTCCGGAATAACATTAATAGCTATCACGCCTGTGCTCATGCTTACTTCCACAAGTTCCTCGATAGCTTTTTCACCGTCACTGGTTCCATCCAGCCAGGTCAAAGTTGGAATTGCACCGGCCGCAAGTAAAAAACGATTCGTTTCAGCCATAAGTGGAAATGAGCCTTTGTCGGGCAGCACATAACCTACGCCACCTCGCTTCATAGTTTTGGCTCGAATTGTATTGAGTAAGTTTCTGCTTTCTGGCAGGTCTGATTGTTCTATCTGTACGCCTAATTTTTCCGACCAGAAGTTCGCAAGGTCTTTGCCTTCGCCGAAAATTTCTCTGGCCTTGCGTGCGTACGCAAGGCAAATGTGTCGTTCTGTTGCATTCCCCGCCGGTGTTAGAATGAGCACATCTTTTTCATAATCCAGTTCGGCAGGTTTTAAATGTTGGTTGACCCGTCCCATTAAGTCCCGGTTTCTTTGCTGGGCCATTGTTTTGAGATTGAGAAGAAAATCTTTTTGTTCGTTTGGAACATTCGAGCTTGGAAATCCCACTCCCATATGGTACGAGATACCCGGCTCTCCGGGTGAGTTTATTACTCTTTCAGAAAATTCCGGCACAAAGACTCGTGTCTCTATACCGGCACACGCCTTAAGACCGAGCATTTTAGATGCCTCAAGAAATTCTTCCAGTGCATCCAGTACATCGAAATCAACAACGCCTGCAACAGCTAATCCGGCCTTGCGCGCGAGCCAGGCAAATTTGCTCGGTGAATAACCATAAGAATTATAAGAAAAGAATGTATGGCAGTGCAGATTAACGTTTGTGCCTGCTTCGGGTAAATCTATGTCACCCCTACGAACCTTTTCACACAGTTCCACCAACGCTTGTTTTCTTTGGCCAGAGTCAAAACTATCAAGCTTTTGTTCAAGCTCTTCAATCAAAACATTCCCCATCTGCTGTTGTTGCTTTCTTTATATACTTATGTTTTGTGCACTTTTTTATATTTTTCATCCCAGAGCGAGGAGTCCTGCGGCTGATACTCTTTAAGTTTGAATGATTTGCGGACAATCTCTCTGGCATGGTCTAAAGTCTTTATCTGTCCGGTCGCCTTGGCCTGCATCAGGATATTTCCGCTGGCCGTGGCTTCTATCGGGCCGGTAATTACTTTCTTTCCGAGCGCGTTGGCTGTGAACTGGCAAAGTAGCTCGTTTTGAATGCCGCCGCCGACAATATGTAATATCTCGATGGTTTTTCCTGTGGTATCCTCGATGGCTTCCATTACAGAACGATACTTAAGAGCCAGACTCTCCAGGATTGTTCTAATTAATTGTCCCTTGTCGTCGATTGGTTGTTGGTCTGTTTCGGTTAAATAATCATTTATTCTTTTCGGCATATCTCCGGGTGCGAGGAATTCGCCGTGGTCAACATCGATATGGGTGGCGAACGGTTCGGCTTTCTCTGCCAAAGCCGTCAGTTCAGGATAAGACAAATCGATTTCTTCCCGCTGCCATTGTCTTCTGCATTCCTGTACCGGCCAAAGTCCCATTATATTTTTGAGCAGGCGGATTGTATTTTCAACACCACCTTCATTTGTGAATTCGTATTCGAAGGTTTTATCATTAACAATTGCTGTTGGGATTTCAACACCCATTAGTGACCACGTTCCGGATGAAAGGTATGCCCAGTTGGTATCTCCTGTGGCCGGAACGGCGGCGACGGCGGAAGCTGTATCGTGTGAACCGATGGCAATAACCGGCACAGACCCACAGCCGAGTTCGATTCCAACTCTTGTGGACAACTGACCTACAATCGTACCGGGACAGACAATTTTCGGAAGGATGTTGTTTGGCAAAGAAAGTTTATCCAATACTTCTTTCGACCACTTTCCTGTTTTCATATCCATAAATTGTGAGGTACTGGCCAGGCTATATTCTGCGAAAATCTTGCCGCAGAGAAAATAGCTGAATAAATCGGCCATAAAAATAAGTTTCGTAGCTTTGGCCAGGGCTATTGAATTGTTCAATCGCATCGCAAGCAATTGATAAACACTGTTCAACTGCATGAACTGTATGCCTGTATTTTCGTAAATTTCACGTTTGCTAATCAGCTCGAACGCCTTGTCCATCATTCCGTTGGTTTGGCTGTCTCTATAGTGATAAGGATTTTCGACGAGTTTTCCATCGACGTCCAGCAGACCGAAATCAACACCCCAGCTATCGACGGCGATACCCCAGATTTGAGCTGTGGCTGTTTTTGCGGCTTTTTTTATACCAGTCTTAATTTCAGAAAAAAGCCTGTCGAAATCCCATCGCAATGAGCCGTTTTCTTCTATGGGGCCGTTGCTGAAACGATGTATTTCTTCGAGGGCAAGTCTGTCGGCCGAGACTGAACCGAGCATTACTCTGCCGCTTTCAGCACCAAGGTCAACGGCGATGTATTTCTTTATTTCCGCCATCGTCAACTCCTTAAATTACAAATATTTAATACTGAGGAGATGATTTTATACCCCGGATTCTTTGTCTTTGCAAACCGAAAATTGGGGTCCAGATGGTTCTCAAAAGATTTTATGTGGAATTTTCTTGACTGAAAATCTGGAAAGTGTATTATAAAACTAACACCTTTCATAGCGTCAATCGGCCTGGAAGGAGGAAATGGGATGTAACGTTTTGGCTATCTGAGTCTTTACAGTTATTGTGGAGATTTTTTCCACGTATTCGCTACGTGGTAAACACCGGCTATATTTTCGAAAGGACTGAAAAATGAAAAAGATGATTCTTTTTTGTCTTATCGTAGTGTTTGCTATAAAGTCCCTGGCCTTTTCGGCAACTTTGTATGTGCCGGATGAGTATCCGAGCATTCAATGGGCAATCAGCCAGAGTAGAAGCGGTGATACTATTATTGTTGCGCCGGGTAGATATTACGAAACCATCAACTTTATGGGTAAGGACATTATTGTTACCAGCACAGATCCGGATGACCCCAATATCGTAGCTGCAACTATTATTGACGCTGATAGCGATGGTAGTACCGTTACTTTTGAAAATGGAGAAACAGCCGATGCGGTATTAAAAGGTTTTACTATCACCGGTGGATATGGAACGCGGAATGATGCATTTGGTACAGGGGGTATCTGGGGCGGGGGTATCTATTGTGTGGCGGCATCACCTACGATTACGTCTAATGTGATTACCGACAATCACGCTCCTTTCGATGAGGGAACAAACCCGAATAATGCTCGAATGGGTTTCGGCTCGGCAATCGGTGGTTTAGAAACCAATATGATAGTCACGCGAAATATCATAAAGGACAACACTACATACGCCGGCGCGGGCTTGTTTATAGTAGGAGACCCTGTGATTAGAGATAATCTTATATAT
>JASFMF010000101.1:0-6322 GCA_050117705.1 Phycisphaerales bacterium | reverse complement strand
CCATGCAATCCAGAAGCAATCTTTCGTATGCTTCCGGCATGTCAACAGGGAATACACTCTTATAACCGAAATTCATATTTAGTGTGCTCATGCAGATTTTTGAGCCGGGTCTTTTGGCCTGAAAGCTGAGCGATATCCCCTCTTCCGGCTGTATTTGCAGCACAAGTACGTTGGGTGGTAATTCATCAAGACCGACAGATGAGAACATCGAATATGGGATATTTTTAAAAGTAATCGCAATTTCGGTGTCTTTGACCGGCATTCTTTTACCTGCCCTAAGATAAAAAGGTACGCCCTGCCATCTCCAGTTGTCAATAAACAGCTTGGCGGCGACGAAGGTTTCTGTTTTTGAATTGGTTTCTACGCTGGTTTCTTCGAGATATCCTTTGACTTGTTGGCCCTTTATTGAGCCGGCTGTGTATTGTCCGCGTACAAATGAGTTTTGAAGATTATTTGCGTCCAACGGGCGTATCGAACGCAGCAATTTGACTTTCTCATCACGGAGCTGGTCTGCTTGAAAAGATGCGGGTGGTTCCATGGCTGCTAATGCGAGCATTTGAAGCATATGATTCTGGAATACATCTCGAAGGGCGCCACTTTTATCATAGTAGCTTGCTCGATGTTCTATCCCGCCGGATTCGGCTATTGTAATCTGTACGTGGTCAATATAATTACGGTTCCAGACCGGTTCGAATATAGTATTCGCAAAACGGAACATTAAAATATTTTGGACAGTGTCTTTTCCGAGATAATGGTCTATGCGATAAATCTGAGACTCGTCAAAACACCGGTGGATTTTATTATTTAATTCTACAGCACTCTGTAAATCTTTGCCGAAAGGCTTTTCAATGACCAGCTTAATATGCTGCTTTGAGGGTAGCTTTTTTGTACAGGACAGTCCCGCCGGCGTGAGATGCTCTACAATTGTTGTGTATAAAAAAGGGGGAACCGAAAGGTAATGTATCAGGCTGTCATATACGTTATGTTTTTTGTCTAATTCTGAAAGTCTGGTTTTAATGCGTTCGTAAAAGTCCGGGTCATTGTAATCGCCATCGATGTAATAAAGCTTATTGACAAAATTGACCACGTCTTTCGAAGATATAAAGTCGGAATTCTTCCGTATTGATTGCTCTGCCTTTTTACGAAACTCTACATCTGTGAATTTCTTTCGGCCGCATCCTAACAGGTAAAAACTTTCGTTAAGTAAATCCTGAGTGAAAAGCCTAAAAATACTGACAAGAAGCTTCCTGTGTGTCAGGTCGCCTGATGCGCCAAAAACAATAAGCGCGCATGGCCCCGCTGCTGTTTCGGTACACAAAATATCCATCTTTTCTACAGATGGCTTTATTTCCTGCACAGTATCTGCTCCTTATACAGTTTTTATTTTGGAAACTTACATTGCATGGCTACAATGCAACAGGATTTAGTCATCGACGGGTTCGAATTCGTCTTTGCCTACGCCGCACTCTGGGCAGACCCAGTCATCCGGCAAATCTTCGAAAGCGGTACCTGCTTCAACTCCGTTTGCGGGGTCACCTTCAGCCGGGTCGTAAATATATCCACACATAAGACATTTGTATTTTTTCATTTCTTTAGCTCCTTGTTCTGTTTTTCCTTTTGATGATTTCATCTTTATATAAGTTGCTGCAGTTCGAGGTGTCCTGCCGCCCTTGACATCCCGGTAGTAAGTATATGTCATTGGTATTTTATTCTCGTCGATTGTTTCACAAGCTATAATTTTGCCGATAAAGAGCGTATGTGTTTCAACACCAATTGCTTCGAGGACTTCGGCTTCGATAAAACTTGCCGAGTTATCCAGAACTATCGGCGCGCCGGTCCGGCCTATTTTGTATTGTGCCCGTTCGAATTTGTTAATATCTCTGCCGGTTCTGAAACCGAATCTGCCTATGAACGACATAGGTGCGCTTTCATCAAGCACCGAGATTGTGAAAACTTTGCTGTTTGTAATGTACTCGTGAGTTAAACATTCTTTATTAACACTGACAGCCACCATCGGAGGCTCAGGTACAATCTGAAATACAGTATTGACAATACAGCCGGAGAAACTATCACCTTTCTTTGAACAGATAATACACATTGGGTAATTAAGTTTAAATAAGGATTCCAGGTCCAACATCCTTGCTTCCTCAACCAAATTATATTTTGATGGTTGCTCCATATTATAGTTCATTCAGATGTTTAGGAACATCTTGTTGATTGAGTTTTTATTTCTTTATTTAATAACGGCTGTTTGCCTTAGCTTTATAACCTCTCTATTCTTTGCGTTTTCGCAGTCTGTTAAGAATTCTGATGTGCTGCATTTCTTCTTTTATAATATCGTCGATTTTATCTTTGTTAGCTTTTATAGGAATAAAATCCATCAAGCCATCATAAAAAATAATCGAATCTTCTTCTTTCTCTATAGCCCTTCTTAATATTTCCTCCTGGCTTTCTGTGCCTTTAAGCTCATCAGCCGGTTCTGATTTAATTCCGAATACCGCCAGGCCGGCCATCGCCTTTGGAACAGGCAACTTTTGCTCAGGTTTGAAAGTTCCAGGTTCCTGGTTCAATTCGGAAAGCTGTTTTCTCATGCTGGAAAAAAGTTGTTCGTGTTTAATTTCCCATTCGGCCAGTCGAAGGAACATTTTGCGAACTTCAGGGTCATCGAAAATTTCCGCCGCCTTATTATAGAATATGGATCCGTTCTGTTCGATTTGTATTGCTATATCAAATATTTCGAAAGCATTTAATTGGACGGTCATTTTTCTTTTTTAAGCTGGTTGTGTCTATTGCACAGACAAGAGTGAACGACAATCACATATTATACGATTATATCTCGCAGTCCAGCAGGATTTCAATATAAAGTTCGGACTTTCGTTCAGTCAGTTGCAATTACAGGGTATCCATCTTTTTTCTCAAGGTGACGACGTGGCCTACTTCCTCTTTGATTATGGCTTCGACCTGGTCTTTACCCGCCCTTTTAGGAACAGATTCCTTCAGGCCTACATAAAAAGCGATAGAATCCCTTTCTATACCGATAGCCATTTTGAGGAGGTCTTCTGGTATTTCCACGCTGGCCAGTTTTTCGGAAGGATCAGCCTTGATATCAAAAATATGCTCATCAGCCATTACCTGTAGATACATCTGTGCCTGACCATCGGGATCGAAAACAGGTGGTGCTGCTTCAGTCCCTGAAAGCTCCGTCCGCATAGCCGTAAAAGTCTTAAGATGCTCATCTTCCATAGCTGCAAGGTCGGATAAGAATTGTTTCAATTCCGGGAATTTTCCCGCCGCATTGCGATAAAACTTGGCTCCATTTCTTTCTATCTGTTCGGCCATTTCAAAAACTTCGTCAGCGTTAAAAGGCATACCCATTATTCGTCTCCTTTCAGTTGTGGCTCTTTAATATTCTCTTGTGCTCTATATTTGAAATCAGTGCTTAAGCTCATTGGGCAGTGGCTTTAGCTCTATCTTCCTGTGACATTTCTGCTAAACTTTTAACTTTCTTGATATCAAGACCCAATTCCTCAGCTATACGTTGACCATAATCAGAATCCGCTTTGTAGAAAATAGCTGCTTGGCGTAATTGTATTCGTTTCTGGGCACCACCCAGGTGACCTACAATATTACCGATAAGATGGTCGCGATCTTCATCGGTCATAACATCTCTGTAGAGGTTGCCGGCCTGTACGAAATCATCGTTAGGATGTTCGAATGCATGACGTGCCGCTTGGCCTGATACTTCAAATGGTGGCTCCAGCGAATCGGGATCCGGTGCAGGGCCGCCAAAGCTGTTAGGCCAGTAATTCGGACCAGCGCCACCATTATCGTCGGTACGCATGGAGGCATCTCTCTGGTAACTGTTTTCAGGGGCAGCTTTTGGTGAGTTTACAGGTAAAAGATGGTAATTCGGTCCTAAACGGTGTATGTGTGTGTCATGGTATGAAAACATACGTGCCTGTAACATCTTATCCGGTGAGGCCGCAATTCCTGGCACCAGGTTGCCGGGACAAAATGCTGCTTGTTCAACTTCAGCGAAGTAATTTTTCGTATTGCGATCCAGAACCATACGGCCTACCTCGATTAAAGGAAAATCACTGTGAGGCCAGACCTTAGTTATATCGAAGATATCGAATCGATAATCTTTTGCCTGTTCGGGAGTCATGATTTGCATTTTTAAAGTCCAGCTTGGATATTCACCTTTTTCAATAGCATTATATAAATCTTTGGTAGCGTGGTCAGGATTCTCACCTGATATACGTATCGCTTCTTCTCTTGTAAGATTTTTTATGCCCTGGTCGGTTTTCAAATGATATTGTACCCAGAAGTATTCACCTTTTTCATTGTACCATTTGAAAGTGTGACTGCTATAGCCGTTCATATTACGATAAGTGGCGGGAGTTCCTCGGTCAGAAAATAAAATAGTGACTTGATGGATGGATTCCGGGGTCAGTGACAGGAAGTCCCAAAACATGTTGGGCTCCGGGCAATTCGTTGCCGGATGTCGTTTCTGGGTGTGGATGAAATCTGGAAATTTCATAGGATCGCGGATGAAGAAAACAGGGGTATTATTTCCGACCAAATCGTAATTCCCGTCCTCGGTGTAGAATTTTACCGCGAAACCACGTGGGTCGCGTGCGGCATCCGCCGAGCCCTTCTCGCCTCCTACGGTGGAAAATCGAACAAAAACTTCCGTCCGTTTATCTATTTTCGAAAGAAATTTGGCCTTGGTATATTTAGTTACGTCTTGGGTGACTTCAAAATAGCCTCCTGCTCCTGCACCCTTTGCATGTACAACCCGTTCAGGAATACGTTCTCGGTCAAAATGAGCCAATTTTTCCAGAAGATGAACGTCTTGCATGAGAACTGGCCCCCGGTTGCCGGCAGTCATGGAATTCTGGTCGTCACCAACCGGTATCCCGAATGCGGTGGTTAATTTTTTGGGCTTTTTCATTTTCAAATCTCCCTTTCTAATTAATGAGAAATTTAACTGTGATTTCCCATCTATATATGCCCAGCTACACTGCTGAGCCTTATCTGAAATCGAATGTTTATACTACAATTTTAAGCTTTAGGCAATTAACCTAAATTGACATTGTTTTTAGATACTTCCAGGCTTCTAACCTTTGTTTTAACTCGGCAATATGAGCCATCTCTTCTTTGATGATTTCATCAACTTTGCTCTTACCGGCCATAGTAGGGACAAAATTTTTCAGACCAAGGTAGAAGATGATAGTGTCCTTTTCGGATTGAATTGCATATTTCAAGATGTCTTCCACCGTTTTTTGTTCTGAAAGTTGCTCTTTGGGGTCTTTTGCCGGGTCGAAGATATTTCTGTCAGCGATCGTCTGTAGATATAAAGTTGTTTCGCTTTCAAGATCAAAAGTTATCAGCTCCCATTGCTTGTTCGAGATCTGTCTTCTCATGTTGGCGAAAGTTCTTTCGTGTTCCCTTTCAAACTCGGCAAGACTTAACAATGTCTGAGACATGTCCGGATCGGAGAAAATTTCCGCCGCTCTTCGAAAGAATTTGACTGCGTTTTTTTCAATCCGTTCTGCGATTTCGAAGACTTCAATCGCGTTGAGCGAAATGCTCATAGTTATTCCCCTTCTGCTGCAGGTGGTGTAAAGACCCGTTGGCCCAGCTCGCGGTCAAGCATAAACATTCCGCCGGGTGCGTTTTCCATCATTTTGAGCTGCTGTACTACTTCATCAGCTGATGCTTCCTCTTCTACCTGTTCACTGACAAACCACTGTAAGAAGGTGTTAGATGCATGGTCGTTTTCTTTGATAGCAAGGTCAACCAATCCGTTAATAAGACCTGTGACTTTTTGCTCATGCGCATAGACCGCCTCGAAAACCGCAAGAGGTGATTCCCATTGCGTCGGAGGTCCGTCTATGGCCTTTAGTGTAACTTTGCCGCCACGTTCATGTATGAAGCCATAGATTTTCATCGCATGTATCATCTCTTCCTGGGTTTGAGCTCTCATCCAGTTTGCAAACCCATTCAAATTCTTCGATTTAAAATAAGCCTCCATAGACAGATACATATATGCCGAATACATCTCTGCATTAACCTGCTCATTCAGGGCTTTTTCCATTTTTTTGCTTATCATTTCTTACCCTTTCCACAAGCTGTGAACATTACAATACTCTCTGGCGCTCACAGAACCGGCCTCAACATTGAAAACGGCTTCAGGCGCCATCCCCGGCTGCAGAAATTGTCTGTAGGCACTGCCGTCAGCGAGTAGTTCAATCCACTCAATATAGTGTTTCTCTTCCATAGGATGAGGTACGCTGCCGACCTTGACTTTGTAACCACC
>JASFMF010000100.1:0-6408 GCA_050117705.1 Phycisphaerales bacterium | reverse complement strand
GCTGTAACCGTGTGTGAAGAGGCTATTGCAGTACGCCAGAACAATGTTGAAGCCTACAATAATCTTGGCACTGCATTAATGGAGCTTTCTCGATTTTCTGAGGCGAATGCCGCTTTTAAAAAGGCGACCGCAATTGATCCTGAGTGTGCAGGATCTCATCACAATCGAGCACTTGTTTTGCTACTGACCGGCCAATTTGAGGAAGGGTGGCAAGAATATGAGTGGCGGTGGCAAAATGAGGGTTTTTCTACACCTCTTAGACCTTTTGCTCAGGAATGGTGGGATGGTTCTGTGGAAGGCGTATCAAAGTTGCTCGTATGGGCCGAACAGGGTATTGGTGATGAAGTGCAGTTTTCCGGGCTTATCTGGAATGTACTCTCACGAGGTATCCAGGTAGTTGTTGAGTGTGATGAGCGATTAGTGCCACTTTTACAGAGAAGTTTTCCCGGGATTATTGTTGTCGCAAGGACTAATCCCCCGGCACTTTTACTCAAAGACCCTTCAGTTACTCATCAGATACAAATGGGTTCTATCCCACGTATATTGGGATTGTCTCCGGCTTCCATGCCTTTTCAAAAACCTTTTATGGTATTCGATGAAGGACGCAGGAACCAGTTTAGAGGCGAATACAAAGGTGACGGAAGTCCTATGCTTGTGGGGATAAGTTTTAGAAGCGGAAACAGTCAGGAGGGACTGAAGAGGTCAATCGGATTGGACCAATGGGGACCAATATTAAAGGTTTCAGGGGCGCTATTTGTGAATTTGCAATATGGTAAGTGTTCGAAGCAATTGCAGGCTGCGTATGATAGATTCGGTGTTAAAATTTTAGAGGATAAAAGGATTAATCCTTTGAAAGACCTGGAAAGCTTTGCCGACCAGGTGGCCGCGATGGATTTAGTAATTTCTGTGGACAATTCGACGGTGCACTTTGCCGGGGCCTTGGGAGTTAAAGTTTGGACTATGTTGCCTAGTGTACCGGACTGGAGATGGGGCTTTGAGGGTGAAAGGACTCGTTGGTATTCGAGTATGCGCCTATTTCGGCAACAAGAGAGAGGAAGATGGGATCCAGTTATTTCAAAGGTTGCCGAAGAACTTGCTTCGTTGGTAGAGTCGGGCAATAATACTTAGTTCGATATCATCAGGCCTGATTGATTCGTGTGTAATTACAACCTTCAAATTCACTTTTAGTATTGTGGTTATTAACTAAATCTCTTTTTGCTTTCTTGCGATTACCTGTAATTCTTTAGCTACTTGTTGGAATACAGGTTCCCATTGGCATCATTGTTTCTGCCTGAAAAACCTCATTGTTAGATACCAGGGGCTGTCTCGGCATTTTAACATTCATCACCATTCGGATGCGAAGGGTATTAGTGCCCATGCAGGATTACCCATTACTTTGGCTAAATGAAGCACCGATGTATCGTTTGAAAAACTGGACTTGGTTATTTCAATCAATGCAGATTCTCAGCCAGCTGAAGATGTCCACTCTGATGGTATAGCGTTGCGTTTTCAATGTTTTCAACAATTGTTGGCATCTGTATAATACTATTTTTTGAATCTCTGTTGGGATGAAACGACTGCATTTTTTCAACTGACTTTTAGTAATCTGACTGACGTAATCCAAATAGGCGCGCACCTGTAGCTTTTGATAGTAAATATTCGTACTCCAAGATTGTCTATGCAAGCATATTTATAGAGCCGTCGGTAACAAGCGTTTCTTGTAGTTCAGAAATATTATAATAACTATTATTATTTGTTAACCATTCATTAATCCCACTTGAACCGGGATTGTTGGCGCCTGTATGTGGATTTTCTGGGTTTTGTGATTGAGCCCCGCTGTTTGGTAAAAATTGGTCTTTTAGAGCCTCTTGCCCTAATTGTTCTCTTTCGGAAAGAGCAACATCAAGACGTTTTATCTGGATGCCTGAATCCTCGAGGCTTCGGATTATCTCCGGTAGTGACTGTTGTATCTCTATTCTGGTTTGTGATTTCTCTACTTCCAACAGGCCGGTTATTTGTTCGTCCTGTTCTTGGAATTTGATGAGAACCTTCCCCAGTTCCGGTGGATTTAGGTGGATCGTGATCTGCTGATCTTGTTTTTGTTGGGATAAAGAGCTTTGAATAGATTCGAAAATCTGTTTGTTAACGTCTGTAAGAGCGTTGTTAGGGGCATTTTGGGCCGGAATATCATTAGTTTTTGTACTTTCGATAGGAGGGGGAGATTGTTCAGTAATAGGAGTTTGTGGATTATTATCAGGTATAATACTTTTAAAATCTGAATTAGGACTGTTATTGGAAGTCGTATTATCTTGGGTTTTTGTTTGAGTGGTTGATACCTTAAATCCTGTGATATTTAAGTCTTCCTGAGCAGTTGGAGTTTTTGGTGTTTTATTCCCTGATTGTGGTAATTCTTTATGATTATTTTGCGTTGATTCTGAAAGTGTTTGCGGAGTAGCGACCTTAATATTAACTGGTGGTTCGGTGCTCGATGTGGATTTTTCTGAAGCAACAGCGGCATTTTGTGATTCGAATTTAGTAGATTTATCCTGAACCGAAGAAAAATCAGTGCTTGATGTTGATGCTATTGTTTTTTGGCTGGCAGAGATGACGGGTTTATCTGTGGTTGTTGTTTCTTCATTGGTATTGGTTGTCTTGCCGTGCTCACTGATTGGTTTTTCTTCCACCGATTTACTGTTTTTCAATGTCGTAATTTCCTGGTCGTTGGCAATGACTGGAGTGTTCGCCGGGGTTGTCTTTTCTTTGACTACAGTTGTTTTAATGCCATTAGCAACAGGATTATTTGGTGCGGATTCATTAGAATTGGCACTATTGTTTGAGGTTTTTATTTGCGGGATTTTATTGTTTGAGATTTGTTTTTCATTATCGGTGTTTTTACCTTCTTTACGTTGAGCATCTCCGGCAGGAATAATCTTAGGTGTTTTGGGTAAAACAGTTTGAGGTTCGGACTGGCTTTTCTCTGTGTCCTGTGAAATGGTTTTTTGTGCAGGTTGGGCTTTTATTGTAGTCGCGGATGGCTTGGTTTCGGCTGATTCGGTTGTTTTTGGAGTCTCAGGCGAGGATTTATCGGTCTTTGAGTTATTAAGCGATTGAGTTAATTCACAAGTATTTTGTGGCTTGACGACAATTGTGGGATTTTCTTCTTTGTTATTATCAAGAGTTTGGGAAATTTGAGCCAAACGGTTTTGTATAATATCCGGTTTTGCGGTTTTATGGGGAATAGAATTTGGCTTGTTGGATTTGATTTTATCTTTATCTTGTGGGGACTTTTTGGTTGCCGCTTTATTACGAAGTGTTTCATGAAAACCCTTATTTGGTTTGTTTGCGGCGTTTTTATGGGCAGTAGAGGTTATTTTATCGGGCATTGCCTTGTCAGTAATATTTGATGGCGAGGAAGTATCATTTGCTGTTGTTGAAAACGGCGTGCCTTTTTCTGCTATATTAGGTTTATTTGCAGGAGCAACCGGGACGGCTGTTCCTGCGAATAACATATTATTGATTGTCAGCAAGTTACTGTTCATAAAAAAACCTATAAAACCAACTAAGATTTATTAGCAACTATTGTGCCAGGATTTATAGACAGGTCCCCTGCGAGTGATAACATCCTGTTATTAATATGCTTATGAATATTAATAAGTATATAGTTTGTTTTTAATGTTTTGTTATTAACTACTATTGCGGAGAAATACTCTGGGATTAGGAAGGAAATTCCGGTTGGTGTTGGGAGTTGATTAGATAATTTCGCCAGAGGTATGAGTATATGAAAAAGGCACGTTATTGTATAAAAACATGACATAGCTGAGATTGTCTAAATAATCGATTTTAAGGTCTAATCGTGGTTTTTGGGGCAGAATAAGGGGAAAGAAACTGAAAATAGTTGGCTTTAGGCATTTGGCACGATTCTTGCTCATATTTTTAATAGATGAAGTTTGTGTATTAATAAATAGGTCGTCACATGAGCAAAACGGACAGCATAATAGCTATTCTCGAAGCAGGTATAAAGGCTGAAGGTCTTCGTCAGAAAGCCATCGCCAATAATGTTGCCAATCTTGAAACCCCGGGATACCGGAGAATTGGTGTCAAATTTGAGGAGTTGCTTGCCAAATCTTTAGACTCATCCGGGGCAGTTGACCTAAGTAAAGTTGGGCCGGAGATTTACCAGCCCAAAAACACACCGGTTAGGTCAAATGGCAACGATACTACTCTGGAGACTGAAGTGAGTGCAATGATTAAAAATAGTCTTCGATATAAGACATATATTCGACTGCTCAACCAAAAGTACAAGAAGATAGAAATGGCAATCGGCAAGTAATAATCCTTTGGTTGCTGCGTATTACAATTAGATGAATTACGGCATAGTGAGGAAATGAGAAAGAGGTAAAAATGGGAGTTGATAGTGTTTTAGGGCCCATAGATATAGCAATTTCGGGTATGAAGGCACAAGGCAAGAATCTAGAAGTGATTTCATCGAATGTTGCCAATGCCCGCACTTCAGATGCCGGAAAAGGTGAGCCTTATCGAAGGCTCGAAGCGATGTTTAAAACGGATGGAGATTTGGGCGGTGTTGAGCTGGATGAAATAATACCGGATATGAGTGATTTTAATATGAGTTTCGACCCCGGCAATCCTAATGCTGATCAAAATGGATATATTTCACTTCCGAATGTCAGGTTACCTCATGAAATGATTAATCTTAATATTGCTACGCGGGTTTATCGAGCTAATGTGGCAGTTTTAAAGCGTTATCAGCAAATGGTAGAAACCACACTCGAATTATTACGATAATTTAGGGAATAAGCAATGGTTGACTTAAATGCAAATGTAAACGGAATTTCAAACTCAATGAAGGGTATTTTGAATCCGGGCTCGATGCAGCCTAAGATTAATTCAGATTCATCCAAAATGCCGAAAATTGGAGGTTCCGACGACAAGAAGACAGACTTTGCTGATACTGTAAAGAACTACATATCAAAAGTTGATGATGTTCAGCAGTCCTCAAATATGTCTATAAAAGATTTATTATTAGGAAAGAATGAAGATATTACCACAGTAGTGTCAGCAATGGCTAAAGCTGATATAAGCTTCAAGCTTCTTGTGGGTGTTAGAAATAAGCTTATTGATGCATATAAACAGACCATGAATATGCCGTTGTAATTAAAATTTTCTAAAGTCCTCACGGTGATTAATTATCGGTAATCAGTTTGATAAAGGGACTTAATGAACTTTTTCCAACAGATAAGGGCGGTTTGGCAAAATATCGGTATGGTTCAAAGAGCCTTGCTTGTCGGGCTTTTTCTTACGATTGTTGCTGGTGGTTTTATGCTTACACGTTGGGCGCGAAGCCCTGATATGAGAATGCTGTACCAGGAACTTGCTCCCGAAGAAGCTGCTAAGATATCAGAGAAAATTTCCGAAAAGGGCATTGCTTACGAGTTGCGAAGCGGTGGAACGAGTATTTATGTTCCGAGTGGACATGTATATCAGCTTCGTTTAGATATGGCAAAAGAAGGTCTTCCTGTAGGTGAGCAGGGCGGTTACAAGATATTCGATAATGAAAAAATCGGTGTTAGCCCGTTCGTCCAGAGTGTCAATCTTAAGCGTGCGCTTCAGGAGGAGCTTGCCAAAAGTATCCAGATGATTAATGGTGTAGAGCATGCACGGATTCATATAGTAAGCCCTGAACAAACGCTTTTTACGTCTGACGCCGGCAAAACTACTGCTTCTGTTGTTCTACGATTGAGGCCGGGTTATAAATTAAGCGCTTTGAATATAGCAGCGATTACTCATTTGGTTTCCGGTAGTGTCGAAGGGCTTACGTCAGAAAATGTCACTGTAATAGACAGTCAGGGCCATCTTCTTTCCAGTGAGTCTGATCCAACGATAGCCAGTGGAGCAAGCACTGTTCAGGATTATAGGGAAAGGGTAGAGGAGAACTTGGCGAACAAAGTCGAAGATATGCTCGAAGCTGTCTTGGGGCCTGGCCGGGCAGCGGTTAGGGTTAGTGCTATTATTGATATGAACAGTGTTAGTACTGTTACTGAGAAGTATGAGCCGAAGGGAGTGCCTACAAAAGAAGAGATTACAAGTGGTACTGAAACAGGGGCAAGCACGACATCAGCTAATAGTGGATCGGTAATACCGGGTAGCACAAAGAAGGACGAAACAATTATAACCGAGTTTGAGATAGGCAAGACTGTTACCCAAGAAGTTATATTACCCGGCCAAATAAAATCTCTGAAAGTAGCAGCATTTGTTGACTTATCTCCTCCTGAAGTTGCTGATGCTAACGATACAACAACCGCTGCTCAGGCAAAGATAATGGAAGAATCTGATGTGGCGGAAATTATCCAAAATGCGCTTGGCCTTGAGGATATAAGTGCTATTAAAGTG
>JASFMF010000099.1:0-6445 GCA_050117705.1 Phycisphaerales bacterium | reverse complement strand
CCAGCAAGCTGCTTTACTTTCCCGACGAAAACCACTGGGTTCTAAAGCCTAATAACTCCATCCTCTGGCACGAAACAGTAATAGCCTGGCTGAACCAATGGCTAAAAAACGACGCACCTGAGAATTAGACGTCAGGTTGATTTTTAGTGGAACAAGTGCGATTTCGAGTTGTGAGATACGCTATTCTTGCAAAATTTCCGTATGTTCGCTATCATTGTGTAAATGGCAGCAAAATCTCGCAAGAACAGAGATAAACAGTCTTTGGTAGCGATAAATAAAAAGGCATATAGAAACTTTGAGTTAGTCGAGCAGTTCGAGGCCGGCCTTGAATTATTGGGTACCGAGGTTAAGTCACTTCGGGACGCAACTGCAGACCTGAACGGTTCGTATGCAAGGATTGAGGACCGGCAGTGCTGGCTCGTCGGCGCAACTATCGCACAATATCAGCAGGCGGGTGCACGGCAGCATGAGCCAACCAGAAAAAGAAAACTGTTACTACACAAAATTGAAATCAATAAGATAAAAACAAAGCTCGAACAACGAGGCTTTACCCTCGTACCGCTGCGGATTTATTTCAACGACAGAGGCCTGGCAAAGATAGAATTGGCTCTGGCCAGAGGCAAAAGACAATATGACAAGCGACAGACCATTACAAAACGCGACCAAAAACGGGACGTCGATAGAAGTATGAAGAAATACCGCCGATAAGAGAACATTCGAAGGATTTTAAATATGGCTGAAGAAAAAAAGAAAAAAGAGAAAAAGATAATAGTTGATGAGGACTGGAAGGCCGAAGCGCAAAAAGAGAAAGAACTCTTAGCTGCTAAGGAGAAGGCTGAAAAGGAAAAGGTTCAAGAAGAAAAACAGGCACGCGGGCCTTTGCCGGAAGGTAATTTTGCGGCATTGATAAGTTCGCTTACTACGCAGGCATTGTTTGCTTTGGGTCTGTTACAGGTAAAGGGACAGGAAACAAAGGAGCCGGATTTAGAGCTGGCAAAATATCACATCGATATGCTCGAAACCCTGCAGGAAAAAACAAAAGGTAATTTGACGCCTGAGGAAGAAACGGTATTGGCAAGTACTTTGAACGAACTTCGTATGGGCTATGTAAGAGTTGCGGGATAATTATATTGGCGAACATATTAGATAAAATAATTGCGGACAAAAAAGTTGAGGTGGACTCTCGAAAGTCGCAGACAAGCCTTGAGCAGTTCAAAGAGCAGATTCGCGAGTTGTCTAAGTGTCGCAACTTCTACAAGGCTATTACAGAGTCGGGCAGCCGTGGCATTAACGTTATCGCGGAAGTCAAAAAGGCGTCGCCATCAGCCGGGGTAATTCGTAAAGATTTCGACCCGGTTGCGATAGCGCAGATATATAAAAAATGTGGCGCTAATGCAGTCAGTGTTCTTACCGATGAAAAGTATTTTCAGGGTCGTCTTGAGTATATTGACCAGATACGCCGTGCGGTGGATTTACCAATTTTGCGGAAGGATTTCATTGTCGACATCTGGCAGATATACGAATCCCGCGCCGCCGGCGCCGATGCAATATTATTGATAGCGGAAGCTCTCAAACCTGGTGAATTAATAGACATGATGATAGCTGCGGCTGAGCTGACTCTTACTGTTCTTTTGGAGGTTCATCATGCCGATACTCTGATGTCGGTCAGAAGTCTCATCGGTTTTCCCAAAAAAGGGTACAGTGTTCTTGGAATCAACAACCGCAACCTGACAACTATGCAGGTTGATTTAAATACGACCGGCCGGCTGGCCAATCTTCTCGAGAATACGGATGAGCTGGTTGCCGAAAGCGGCGTAAAAACAAGAGACGATGTCGAAAAGCTAAAATCCGTCGGTGTCAAGGCAGTCCTAATCGGCCAGACACTGTGCGAAAATCCTGATATAGAGCAAAAATTCATGGAGCTTTTCGGTGAATAATTGTTACTCTTTTATTAATAAGGATGGTCACGATAATATGAACATATTTCTTTTTTTACTTTTGGGTTTGGTGACCGGCATTTTCAGCGGTCTAATCGGTATCGGCGGAGCGATAATCATCATACCTTCGCTTATTCTTTTGTTCGGTCTTACACAGCATATGGCCCAGGGTACGACACTGGCCCTTATGGTTCCTCCGATTGGATTGCTCGCGGCCTGGACGTATTACAAGGCCGGTTTCGTGGATTTGAAAATAGCAGGCCTTATATGTCTGGGCTTCTTCGTTGGCGGCTTCATCGGTGCCAAGTTCGCAACAGAAATTCCCGAGGAACTTCTGCGAAAGGTGTTTGGCGCGGTACTGCTTTTGGCTTCGCTAAAGATGATTTTTGCAAAATAACAACCTCAGCCATCACAAGGCTCTGCTTTCCACTTAGTGACACCTTTGGACGAGGGCTGTTACATTCCATCGACAAATTACTTCTTTTTCTGGGCTTTTTGAATCTTCGCCCAGGTATCACGTAATCCAACTGTGCGATTAAATATAAGTTTGTCATCGGAACTGTCGGGGTCCACGCAGAAATAGCCGAGTCTCTCGAATTGGTATCGGCTTAACGGCTGAGCATTTCTCAGAGTCGGCTCAACTTTGCAGGATGATAATATTTCCAGTGAATCCGGGTTCAGATTAGATTTGAAGTCTTCGCCTTCGGCTGTATCATCCGGGTTTTCTTTGGTGAACAGGTGGTTGTACAATCGGACTTCCGCTTCGAGCGCATTGGAAGCACAGACCCAGTGCAAAGTTGACTTTACCTTGCGTCCATCCGGGGCATCTCCACCCCGCGTGGCAGGGTCGTAAGTGCAATGTAGCTCTGTGATATTACCGTTCTCGTCTTTAACTACGTTCTGGCAGGTAATAAAATACGCGTATCGCAGCCGGACTTCCCGGCCGGGCGCCAGGCGATAGAATTTCTTCGGCGGCTCTTCCATAAAATCTTCCTGCTCGATGTAAAGCTCTCGTGAAAATGGAACCTTGCGTGTGCCGGCCTCTGTATCTTCGGGGTTGTTGATTGCCTCGAGCTCTTCGACCTGGCCGTCGGGGTAATTATCTATAATTACCTTAAGTGGTCGAAGAACAGACATTACGCGGGGTGAGGTCTTGTTCAAATCCTCTCTGAGGCAGTGTTCTAATAGTGCAATATCTACCGTGCTGTTGAATTTGTTGACTCCGATTCGTTTGCAGAATTCCCGAATAGCCGCCGGCGAATAGCCGCGTCTGCGCATACCGCTGATGGTCGGCATTCGCGGGTCGTTCCAGCCTTTCACATGTCCATCCTGAACTAATTTCAACAACCTTCGTTTGCTCATTACCGTATAGGTCAGGTTGAGTCGGGCGAATTCAATCTGCTGAGGGTGATAAATCTCCAGCTCGTCCAAAAACCAATCGTACAAGGGGCGATGGTTCTCAAATTCCAGCGTGCAAATCGAATGTGTAATCTTTTCAACCGAATCCTCAAGCCCATGTGCCCAGTCGTACATCGGATAGATACACCACTTATCGCCGGTGCGGTGGTGCGATGCGTGCAGGATTCGATACATTACCGGGTCGCGCATGTTAAGATTGGGATGCGCCATATCTATTTTAGCACGGAGCGTGCGTGAGCCGTCGGGGAATTCCCCCGCTTTCATACGCTCGAAGAGGTCGAGATTTTCCTCAATCGAACGATTGCGATAGGGGCTGTCTTTTCCGGGTTCGGTAAGTGTGCCGCGATATTCTCTGGTCTGCTCGGCCGTCAAGTCGCAGACGTATGCCCTGCCTTTTTTTATAAGCTGCACGGCGTATTCGTACATCTGCTCGAAATAATCCGAGCCGTAATACAGGTGCTCTCCCCAGTCCCAGCCTAACCAGCGAACGTCCTCGATAATGGAATTGACGTACTCCTGCTCTTCCTTTTCGGGATTGGTATCATCGAATCTTAGATGGCATCGGCCGCCGAATTCCGATGCAATGCCGAAATTCAGACATATACTCTTGGCGTGCCCGATGTGGAGATAGCCGTTCGGCTCCGGCGGAAATCTGGTAACTACCCGGCCATCCCATTTGTTAGTCTTCAGGTCATCGGCGACAATTTGTCGAACAAAGTCAAGCCTTGTGGTTATCTCGCCGTCGTTATTATTTGTCTGTTTTCTGTCAGTCTTGCTCATAATTTGTTATTCCGGATTCGATTTTGCGTAAATGTGATAAATCGGCATTATCAGGGAGGCAATTTAGCATATAGTAATTGTTTAGTCCAGTGTAGTGTTATGAACAGAAAGACGGTAGAGAAAAAGAAGTACAATTGAAATGCCGGCTGCTGCCAGACAAATGAGTTGTGAAAAAGTGAGGCTGCCGATATAAATATGATGGTCAAAGTCGCCTCTCCAGATTTCGGTCGCCGCTCGTCCCAGGCCGTAAAGAGCAAGAAACCATAACAGCATTGTTCCACGCCAGCGCTCATAGTTCAGTTTTTTGAAGACTACAAGAATGCACAACATGACCAGGATTTCGTAAATCTGCGTTGGGTGTAGTGGTATTCCGGCCGGGGCACCGGCGGCTCCCGCCGGATAAACAATAGCCCAGGGCATAGAGCATTTTCTCCCGTAGCAGCAGCCGTTGAATAGACATGCCAGCTTGACAAATATCCAGGGGACTGGAATCGACAGTCCGATGAGGTCGATCGCCCGCCAGGCATTTTTGGCCAATATCAATGCAACAGGCACAGCCAGGCCGATATATGCCAGCAATCCACCCCACAATCCTCCCTGCATATAGTGGCCCATGCTGAACAGCGCCTTTAAGTTAAATTGCATGCGATGGGCGTCGTACAGGGCCTTGGCGCCGATGGTCATACCAACTAAATAGCAAATACCTACCATGAGCCAAACGCGGCGTCGGATTTTAAGACGTCTGGCGATGAAGTAACATACCAGAAAATGGCTTATGATGCTTATGCTGTACAGAACACCATAAGTCGGAATCGGTCCAAGCCGTGGCCACATTTATTTATTCTCCTGTTAAAAGAAATAACTTCATTAAAATACTACATAGTTCGTGGAATTGACAGAAGCAATTTTGTCATCCATCCGAATCTACAGGCTGGCTCGTACGGCGCTTGACAACGACGCAGGCATAAATTATTCTTACTTGTTTATATTTTTTCCCGAGCTAACGAGGTTTATAATGGTCGTAACACGCTTTGCCCCATCGCCGACAGGTTATCTGCATGTAGGAGGAGCGCGCACAGCTCTTTTCAACTGGCTCTGGGCCAGGAGGAAGGGTGGAACATTCATCCTCCGCATAGAAGACACCGACCAGAAACGAAACACCCCTACCGCTATGCAGCAGGTTATAGACGATCTGCGATGGCTCGGTATCGACTGGGACGAAGGGCCTGAAATCGAGGGCCCGAGCGGGCCTTATCTGCAGTCTCAACGAAGAGGCATCTATGATAAATACATAAAGAAGCTGCTCGATGAAAAAAAGGCCTACTATTGTTTTGAAACGTCCGAAGAGCTTAACGCCCAGCGAAAAAAAGCCGAAGCCAAAAAGGAAGGTTTTGCTTATCAGCGACCTGAAGAATTCCCGAGTTTCGAAGAGGCGGAAATGGCCCGCGCCGAAGGCCGGCCTGTAACTGTTCGCTTTGCAGTACCTCAAGGTGAGCCGATAGTAGTCGAGGATATAGTCCGCGGGCAAATTACTTTCGCAGCTAATGAAATAGGCGATTTCATCATACAAAAAAGCGACGGCTTTCCGACGTATAATTTCGCGTGTGTGGTCGATGACAATTTAATGAAGATTACTCACATCATTCGTGGCCAGGAGCATCTGATGAATACGCCCGGCCAGCAGGCGCTGTGGAAGGCCCTGTTTCCTGATGCGTCGCTGCCTCAATATGCGCACATGTCTGTAACCATCAGCGATTCGGGAGGGAAGCTTTCCAAACGGGAAAGACCGAAAGCGCTTCGCACGGCTATCAAGACCATACAGGACATCGATATGGCAGAACTGGCCGAGGTGGGCGATATTAATACAGAAGAACTCAACTCTTTTATAAAAGGTAAGACCACGCCTGATATGCCTGTTATAGATAAGATGGCAGGATATTTGAATGTGCCGCTGCCTGAAATTAACATTGTTGATTTCTTCAAAAGTGGCTATCTGCCCGAAACGATGGTGAACTTTCTGGCGCTTTTAGGATGGAATCCGGGTGATAACCGCGAGATTATGCCTGTCAAAGAGCTTATCGATTCTTTTGACCTTTCGCGCCTGAGCAAGGCCAACAGCCTGTTCGACCGCAGGAAGCTGCTGGCTTTCAACACAGAGCATATAAAGATGACATCACAGGAAAAAGTATTACAGCATCTCAGGGCTTACTTAAAGACCGCCGAGTCTCCGGTAAATTCCGCAGACGATGAGCTTCTTTCAAAAATCATAAAGCTGTGCGAAGGGACGCGTTCGCTGGCCGACATCGAAC
>JASFMF010000098.1:0-6469 GCA_050117705.1 Phycisphaerales bacterium | reverse complement strand
GAGGTTAGAAAGGGATTGCTTAAGCTCCGAAGAACTGTGCAGGAGCGGATGAGCATGAAAAGGGATGCCGAGGAGCCGCCACGTATCGCAGATCTGGTTAATTCCAAGAGTGTATCGAGCAGTATTAATTATTTCTTTGGTCGTGGTGAGTTGAGTCAGGTTGTGGATCAGACCAATGCTTTAAGCCAATTAACCCACGAAAGGCGTCTCTCTGCTCTCGGGCCGGGAGGATTGAACAGAAGGCGTGCCGGTTTTGAAGTACGTGATGTACATATAAGCCATTATGGTAGAATCTGCCCGATTGAAACGCCCGAAGGGACGAATATCGGATTGATTGCCTCGTTAGCAATATTCGCTTCTGTTGATGAATATGGTTTCTTACTTACGCCATATCGAAAAGTTCAAAGAGGTAAAGTCACGGATGAGGTGGATTATTTACGTGCCGATGAGGAAATGAAGGTAATATTTGCACCACCAAGTGCAGTTGATGGTGATAGCGGGAGAATCCCGAAAGGATTTGTTCTTGCAAGAAAAAGCGGTGAGCTAACCCAGGTTCAAAATAATGATGTTGACTATGTTGATATTTCGCCCAAACAAATTGTTGGTATTTCGGCTTCACTTATTCCGTTTCTTGAACACGATGATGCAAACCGTGCTTTAATGGGTTCGAATATGCAGCGACAGGCTGTTCCATTGTTAAAAACGGAAGCTCCTTTGGTTTCTACGGGTATGGAAAAGATCGTTGGTCAAAATTCGAGTATGGTTGTGCGAACCCAGAAAAGCGGCGTAGTTACCGAAGTTGATGCAACGAAGATAGTTATTAACCATACTGAGGAATACGAACTTGCCAAATTTGAAGGGTTGAACGAAAGAACCTGTCTTAATCAAAAACCGGTTGTCGAACTGGGTGAAAAAGTCAAAGCCGGCCAGGTCATAGCGGATGGCGGGGGTACTGCCGATGGTGTGTTGGCTCTCGGTAAAAATATCCTCGTGGGATTTGTTTCTTTCGATGGATTTAACTTTGAAGATGCGATTATTGTCAGCGAGAAATTATGCAAGGATGACAGCTTTACGAGCATTCACATCGATGAATTCACTGCTGAAGTTCGTGAGACCCGTCTTGGCAAAGAGGAATTTACCCGTGATATTCCTAATGTCAGCGAGAGAGCGTTGCGGAACCTTGATGAAAATGGAGTAGTGTGTGAGGGTACGAGAGTGTGTCCAGGCGATATCCTCGTTGGAAAAGTTGTACCCAAGAGTAAAACTGAGCTAACGCCAGAAGAAAAACTACTGCATGCAATATTCGGCCGGGCTGGCGAAGATGTTAAAAATGACTCGCTTGAATTACCAAGTGGTTATGAAGGAGTGGTAATAAAGACCGAACGATTTACCAGACGTGGGGCGGGTACCGAAGAACAAAAAAAGGCGTTGGCTGCGCAGATAAAAGAATATCAGCAACAAATGAAAACAAAGGAGTGCATGATATTCAGGCAGATGATTGAAGCTATTCATAAGAAGTTTGATGTCAATATTATTGATCCATCTACGCGTCAAAAAGTCGGTGCCAGTGCTGATGATGCAGTCATTTATGAACAGGTTGAAAACTTTAATATTAAATGGGTCAGACCTGCTTCCCAGCGAGATGAAGTGCAGAAAATCATAGACAAATTCTGGGTCAAAATTACAGAGATCCAGGAAGAAAAAAAGCACAGGATTGAAAGCTTTAAACACGGCGATGAGCTGCCAAGCGGCGTGCTGCAAATGGTAAAAATTTATGTTGCAATTAAAAGAACACTTTCAATCGGTGACAAAATGGCAGGGCGCCACGGTAACAAGGGAGTTATTGCCAAGATTATGCCTGAGGAGGATATGCCATTTCTTGAAGATGGTACTCCACTTGACATATTGTTGAATCCTCTTGGCGTTCCGAGTCGAATGAATGTCGGACAGATTCTCGAAACGCATCTTGGCTGGGTGGCGAAGGTGTTAGGTTTTAATGCTATGACACCGGTGTTCGATGGGGCTACTGAAGATGACATCCAGAAGTTGACCTTCGAGGCAAATGGGCTTATGGACGAACGGAAGGAACAACTTGAGAAGGAAAAACGGGTACCAGGTGCTGATGAATTTTTCATAAATGTACCCAACACCCTCAAGACACAATTGTTTGACGGCAGAACTGGTGAACCGTTCGATCAGCGTGCGACTATCGGATATATATACATGATGAAACTACACCACCTTGTCGACGACAAGATTCATGCCAGAGCGACGGGACCTTATAGCCTTATTACACAACAACCTTTAGGTGGAAAAGCCAGAACTGGTGGGCAAAGATTTGGTGAGATGGAAGTCTGGGCGCTCGAGGGATATGGAGCCGCTTATGCTTTGCAGGAAATGCTTACTGTAAAGAGCGATGATGTCGAAGGGCGAACTAAAATTTATGAGTCAATGGTTAAAGGACAAAACACACTCGAAGCAGGAACTCCGTTGTCTTTTGATGTACTATGTAATGAGATTAGGGGGTTGGGATTAAATATCCAGCTTGAGAAGAAGCGGCTTGGGATGGCTGCTCTATGAAAGTGATGAGTGGATTACCAAATGTCAATGGTAAGGGGCTTTAAATGTTAGGAAGTATTTACGATCGAATTAATGATTACGGTTCGGTTAAGATATCGTTAGCCAGTCCAAATGATATTCGAAGCTGGTCTTTTGGAGAGGTACGAAAGCCGGAAACAATCAACTATCGTACATATCGGCCGGAAAAGGATGGTTTGTTCTGTGAGCGAATCTTCGGACCAGAAAGAGACTGGGAATGTGCATGCGGGAAATACAAAGGCACTAAGTTTAAGGGAATAATTTGTGACCGATGCGGAGTTAAAGTTACCCATAGTCGCGTAAGAAGAAAACGAATGGGACATATTAATCTGGCGGCACCGGTTGTCCATATATGGTTCTTTAAGGCAATACCAAATCGGCTTGGGAACCTTTTAGCTATGAAATCCGCTGATCTCGAAAAGATTATCTATTTCCAGGAATATGTTGTTACGGATCCGGGACAAAGTCCTTTGAAAGAAGGCCAACTGCTGACTGAAGAAGAGTACAGAGAAGCTGAAAGTAAATATGGAAAGGCTTTCAAAGCGGCAATGGGGGCCGAAGCTATCAGGGCACTTTTGGAAAACCTGAAACTTGATGAAATCAGTGTGCAGTTAAGAGATGCGATAGCAAAGACAAACAGTAAACAAAAGATAAAAGACCTGACGAAACGACTCAAGATTATCAACCAGGTTAAGAATAGTAAGAACAAACCTCAATGGATGGTACTTGAGGTAATTCCAGTTATTCCGCCGGATTTAAGGCCTTTGGTTCTTCTCGAAAGGGATAATTTTGCTACCAGTGATCTAAATGACCTGTACAGAAGAATTATCAATCGGAACAACCGGTTAAAAAAACTGATGGATTTAAATGCTCCCGAAGTAATTATCCGTAATGAGAAACGTATGTTGCAGCAGGCGGTTGATTCGCTGCTGGATAACGGTCGTTGTCGGCGGTCTGTTCTTGGTAGTAATAATCGTCCACTAAAGTCATTAACCGATATGATTAAGGGAAAACAGGGGCGGTTTCGTGAAAATCTGCTTGGCAAGCGTGTTGATTACTCGGCTCGTTCGGTAATTGTGGTGGGTCCTGATTTGAAGCTTTATCAATGTGGTCTGCCGAAGAAAATTGCTCTCGAGTTATATCAGCCATTCCTTATTCGTAAGCTTAAGCAACGTGGTTTGGCGGATACCATTAAAAGCGCCAAAAGAATGATTGAACGGCGTGATGAGCAGGTTTGGGACATACTTGAAGAGGTCATCCATCAACATCCCATCCTACTTAATCGTGCTCCCACACTGCATCGGATGGGTGTTCAGGCTTTTGAGCCGGTATTAGTTGAAGGTAACGCGATTATGTTACATCCTTTGGCTTGTAAAGGATTCAACGCCGACTTCGATGGCGACCAGATGGCGGTGCATTTACCTTTAAGTGTAGAGGCGCAGGCCGAGACTCATATCTTAATGATGACCACTTCGAATATTTTTTCACCGGCGAATGGATTGCCAATGGTTGGACCGTCTCAGGATATGGTGATGGGTAATTATTATTTGACTCATGTAGAAACTCGTGGACCATCTGAAGAAGCGGAAATTAAGCTTTTCCGGGATCCTTTCGAGGCTATTATGGCTCTTGAAGTGGGCAAAATTGATTTACATACTCAGATTAAAGTCCGGCTTGATGACGTTAAAGTTATTGGTGATTCGCAACCTAGCGATTCCAACCTTATTAATACAACTGTTGGGCGGTGTATATTTAACGATATGCTTCCGGAGGGAATGCCATTTTATAATGTGACCATGACTCAGAAGTTATTGAGCCGGGTCATTAGTGATTGTTTCGAATATACAGGTTCTTCCCAAACAGTGGACCTTCTCGATAGAATAAAGAACTTAGGCTTCAAATACGCTACACTTGCCGGCCTGAGCTTTGGTATTATGGACCTCAAAATCCCCGAGAAGAAGGCGCAGATTATCGAACAAACCGAAAATAAGGTCAACAAAATACGTAAGAACTACGACGATGGTGTTTTAACGGAAGGCGAAAGATACAATCAGGTTATTGATGCCTGGACAAATGCGAGAGTTGCTGTCACCAATGAAATGATGAGGGGGCTAAAAGAGGATACTACTGATGACGGTGAGCCGTATTTGAATCCAATATACCTTATGAGCGATTCCGGCGCCAGAGGAAGTGTCGATCAGATTCAGCAGCTTGCGGGAATGAGAGCGTTGATGGCCAAGCCCAGCGGCGAGATTATAGAAACACCTATTAAATCGAACTTCCGTGAGGGATTAACTGTTCTTGAGTACTTTAGCTCTACACACGGGGCGCGCAAGGGATTGGCGGACACAGCACTGAAGACAGCTAACTCCGGTTATCTTACAAGAAAACTTATCGATGTGGCACAAAACGTAATTACTATTGAAAGAGACTGCCAGACTTTGCAGGGAATCACAAAGAGTACTGTCAGCAGAGGAGATCAGGTTGATGTGCCGCTTTCGCAGCTTGTTGTCGGAAGAACCGCAAGAGATAATATTCGCAATCCAATCACGGATGAAATGATTGTGCATGAGAATGAGGTTATAACGCACGAGGCGGCTGCAAAGATTGAAGCTTTAGGCCTTGATGCTATCAGAATCAGGAGCCCGCTGACGTGTGATAGCCCGTTTGGAGTTTGTGCTAAGTGTTATGGATGGGACATGAGTACCGGAAAACTGGTAGAAGAGGGTACGGCAGTTGGAATTATAGCAGCACAATCCATTGGGGAACCGGGAACACAATTGACGCTGAGGACATTCCACACCGGAGGAGTAGCTGAAAGAGCTATTCTTGAACGTGAACAAAAAGCAACACAAGCGGGGAAGGTACAGTATCGTGATATCAATGCGGTTACTACCAAATCCGAGGTTGATGGAAAAGTAACAACTTCATTAGTGGCGTTGAAACGTAACGGTGAAATAGCTCTTTTTGATGAAAAAGACAGAGAACTTGACAGGTTCAAGGTACCGTATGGTGCTGTTGTTTTGGTTAAGGACGGTCAAAAAGTTAAAGCCGGGACGCTGTTGTTCAGATGGGACCCACACCGTACACCAATTTTGGCGGAAGTAGCTGGGCTAATCCGGTTTGTTGATATTATTGAAGGTGAGACAATCGGTATTGAGGAAGAGCGAAAAGGTCAAGCCGGCAGGCCGGTAGTTATCGAACATAAAGGCGATAAACATCCACAAATCATAATAGAAGATAAAGAAGGTAAGATACTTGACGTCCATTATCTACCTGCAGGAGCCAGAATTGAGGTTGACGAAGGTCAGAAAGTTCAGGCTGGCCAGTTGCTTGCCCATCAGCCCAGAGCTACCGGTGGAACCCAGGATATTACGGGAGGTCTGCCGAGAGTTACCGAAGTATTTGAAGCACGGAAGCCCAAAGACCCTGCTGCGATGGCTGAGATTAGCGGTCAGGTTGAGCTTAGAAGCGATAAACGCAAGGGCAAAATGACAATTACCATTCGCTCCGAATCAGGCATGGAAAAAGAGCATCACGTCCCGCGTGACAGGCACCTTAATGTTCATACCGGCGATTTGGCTGAAGCTGGAGATGCCCTGACGGATGGTCCGTTAGTACCCCATGATATTCTGCGAATTAAAGGCGAAGAGGCACTACAAAGATATTTAACGACAGAGATTCAAAATGTCTATCGTTCACAACATGTCAATATCAACGACAAGCACATCGAGATTATCTGTTCCCAAATGATGAGAAAAGTCGAAATCGAATCTGTTGGTGACAGCCCATTTTTGCCCGGTGAGGTGACCGATAAATTTGCATTTAGAAAAGAGAATGAGAAATTGACCAACAGCGTCAAGATTACAAA
>JASFMF010000097.1:0-6489 GCA_050117705.1 Phycisphaerales bacterium | reverse complement strand
CATACTGATTCAGCACGACCTGGCCCAATGGAAAAGGCTCTACATCACGATTCGGGATATGACCCGCTTCAGATGCCGCCTTAACGGTCACAGTAGCTTTTGGTTTGAACTTCGTACCGGGCACAGTACCGGTCAGAGTATAAGTACCAGCTTTCAAGACCTTTTTATTATTCATTGGTGCAGGCCAAATAACGCGAACCATCGGCCCGGTTGCATTATCACGGTACAAGCCCGGAATGTGATAAGGCAAATGTGGTAAATGACCTACGACCGTATCTACAGTGATATCAGACACGCCCACCAACTGAGAAAAATTTGCCAAGGGTGCGTTTTCTGCCGACATTATCTGTTCACCTTGACCGCTTGTCTTGGTTCCCACAGTCACCTCCTCCTCACCAGATAATGCATTGCGACAAATAGTAGTCACCTGTTTGTCGCTTAAAGCAATGCTGTAAATGCGAACATCATAAAGCCTGGCGTTAAGGTCAGCATCCCTGTACTGGGATTTACCGATATACAGCAGGTTCTCAGCGGCATTTTCCTGATGAAGTACATGCTCCAAAGTCAAATCCACATCAGTGGTGTGCCCTACCCGGACACCATCCACATAACTACTCAACGTTTGCCCGGCCGGATCCAGCACCACTGCAAGGTGTACCCACTTATTGATATCAACGCGCGGGGCCACAGGGCCCTGCTCCTCAGTCCAGCCTGTGGTGGTAATGCGGGCGCGATATCCCTCCGAAGGTTCTTCGCCAATCGGTGTGCAGAAGAAATTGGTGGTGGTATCCCGGCCAAAGTCGAAAAAACGCTGCCAGGGTACAGTGGACCTGACATAAATCCAACCGGCGACACTGACGGCATCCACGCCAATCAAGGCCTGTCCGGGAATCTTAATATAACCACCGTCATTCTCTCCCGGCAGTGACAATACCCTGCCAAACTGGCTGTCTTCGATATACGCTATCTTAGTCCCACGCATAATCGCATGATAGTTATTCCTCGACCAGTCTTCTGCATTACCGTCGAACACGTAGCGCGCAATCAGTGCAGTTTCCCCGATTCCATCAAGGAATTGGTTTCCACCCGGGATTTGGGCTAAAACAGGATTAGTGCAAGCTAACCAGTTTACGAGAAGCAATAAAACCGATAGGAGTGTTATCAACCGTCCTCTCATTTTTAAACCTTTCTATACTGAGAACTTAGAATTGTTATTTATTTTATACTAATATTATCACAAATACCTGATTTTTCAAGAACATTCAGGAGTGGACTCGTTCTGGCCAGCATGGTCTACTCTGTAATACTATTAATATTAATAAAATGCGGCAAATTTTAATGCCGGTCTGCCGGCTTATCGAAAGCTTGAATGCAAAAAACCATAACGAGCGGTGGATTATACGGTGATACGGATATCAAATACCTGCTAAAGCCCGGATAAATGTTTGCAGTGCGTGAAATAAAGTAGTATGATAATATCTTATCCAGTGCCAAACAGCTCTGGGGCGATATAACGCCTCATGAAAGAGAATTACACCGATACAAACAGACAATGAACTCGCAGGGAAATGTCAGCTTAAAATAAAAAGGAGTGTTATGCCGGTAAATCCGGAAAGCCAGAAAGAAATATTAAGACGGCTGCGGGCGTGTGGGATTCCGGGATATAAAATAGAAGGAATCCTCGGTGCCGGCGCGATGGCTATTGTATTCAGAGGCAGGCAGACCAGCCTTAACAGGATTGTTGCAATAAAGGTCTTGAGAAGCAGGCTGGCTAAAAACGAAAATTATGTCAGACGCTTTCATAGTGAAGGACGGGCGGCGGCCAAGCTGAATCACCATAATATCGTAAGCGCAATCGACGTTGGAAAATCCGGCGAATACCATTACTTTGTGATGGAGTATGTCGAAGGTGACACAATCGATGCCGCCCTGAAGCAGGGAAAGATATATAAAGAAAAAGAGGCGCTCAATATCATTATTCAGGTCGCAAGGGCGCTTAAGCACGCCCACGAACACTGGATTATCCATCGTGATGTCAAACCCAAGAATATAATGATTACCAGTGAGGGCGTGGTTAAGCTGGCCGACATGGGTATTGCGCGGGAGCTTACCGACATTGCTACCATAAAAGCCGAGAAGGGCCAGGCCTGGGGAACCCCTTATTATATCTCACCCGAACAGATAAGGGGCAAAATGGATGTCGATGGAAGGGCCGACATATACAGCCTCGGGGCTACCCTCTTCCACATGGTGACAGGCAGAGTGCCATTCTATCATCAAGACCAAAGAAATATATTGCATATGCATCTGCATACAAGTCTTACGCCACCGGACCATATCAACAAAACACTGTCAATCGGCATTAGCGAGATGATAGAGATAATGATGAAGAAAAACCCGGAAGACCGCTACCAAAATGCCAAAATTCTTATCGAAGACATAGAAAGCATATTGAAAGGAGACCCCCCTATCAGAGCACATCAAAGTATTGACGTTGGTAGTTTCTCACCACTGGCCAGCGGAGATTTTATCCCGCCGGAAACGAGCGCCCTTGAATATGAATTTATAATAAGGAAACAAAAGATTGCATTGGTAGTGTGCGTTGTTTTATTGATACTGGTGATTCTCATATTGATAATTGCTCTGATGTAACTTCTGCGAATGGGTTTTTGATGAAAAGAAATATATCAAGGTAATCCCTGAAAAGAGAACAATCGGAGAACACTATATGTTAATAGCGTTCTCCTCTGTTTTATATGTCAACTTAAAGGTGTATGAAGGAGATAAAAATGAGAACATTGAGGAAATTAAAAACAGCAGGACTTATTCTTTTAATACTTAGTCTTTCGTGCGGTTCACATGCGGCGACTGCGAAAGATTGCTGGATCGGCACCTGGGTTAGCGGCCAGCAGTTGACAGAACCCAGAAACCTGCCGCCTGCACCGGGATTATCCAACAATACATTGCGCCAGGTTATACACGTTACATTGGGAGGAAGACGATTACGCGTGCAGTTTTCAAATGCCTATGGGTCCGGCCCGGTGACAATTAACGCCGCCCACCTGGCGGTGTCAAAGGGCGCCAGTGCAATTGACCCGGCAACAAGCAAGGCACTGTCTTTTCAGAGGGAATCATCGACAACTATTTCGGCGGGAAAGGCCGTTTATTCGGATACAATAGACTTTGATGTAAAACCATTGAGCAACCTTGCAGTAAGTATTTATTTTGGCCAGACGTCGGCTGACGTCACCGGGCATCCCGGCTCCAGGACTACATCCTATATCCAATCCGGGAATAAAGTGACAGCAACCAATATGGCATCGGCGGGAAAAACAAATCACTGGTACATTTTAAGCGGTGTTGATTTGTGGCTTGATGATTCCTACGCGTGTGTGGTAACGCTGGGTGATTCGATTACGGACGGCAGAGGTTCCACCACTAACGGCAACAACCGGTGGCCGGACAATCTGGCCAGGCGCCTGCAAGCAAATCCGAGCACTGCGAAGATTGGCGTGCTGAATCAAGGTATCGGCGGTAATGCAGTGGTAAAAGGCGGTCTGGGACCGACTGCGCTTAAGCGTTTTGACCATGATGTACTCAGTCAAAACGGGGTGCGATGGGTGATTATTCTCAATGGGGTTAATGACATCGGCGGCAGCCGCAGTCAGAAAGTGGCCACCGATTTAATTGCCGCGTATAAGCAGTTCATAGACAAGGCCCATGCCCGCGACATCCTGATGTATGGTGTGCCAATCCTGCCCTTCGGAGGGTCCTTTTATGACAGCGAAGACCATGAGGCCGCTCGCCAAACAGTCAACAAATGGATTCGAACCAGCGGTAAGTTCGACGCAGTCATTGACCTGGATGCTGCAGTACGTGACCCGGCGAATCCTAACAAGCTGCTATCGACATACGATACCGGCGATCATCTACACTTAAACGTAAAAGGTTATCAAAAGATGGCCGAGGCCATTGATCTTAATTTATTTAAGTAAGAAAACAAGAAATCCTAATTTAATAAATCAAAGATATAAAAACGGTCGTAATAGTATTACTGGTCAAAATAAATAACTACCTTATCTATAGAGTGAAAGTGTATCTCAAACATCTTGTGTCATTATGTTTTATAGGAGGATGATTATGCGTCGCAACCTCATTTTCTTGACATCACTTCTTGTGCTACTCTGTTGGGTGTGCACTTTAAACGCCACCATCGTTACTACGGTCGACGGCAACGGCGCGGACACGTTTGTTACTAATGACGAAACGAACGACAACAACAGCATTATGGGCACAGAACAAACTCTGGAGATCCGTAACCATGAAGGGACCCAGCAAAGAATCGGATACCTCCGTTTTGACATCTCCAGCGTTGAAGTAGACGACGACCACTACTTCGGAGGTGATCTTACCGGTGCCACCTTAACCCTTAACGTTACAGGTACCCAGGAAAAATTCGTGAGCGTATATGGTCTGGTCGACGGTGCCAATGACTTATGGGACGAAGCGACCCTGAGCTACAATACGGCACCGGGAGTAATCACCAACCCACCCATTGGACGTCCTGTACCTTCAGGTAGTTATAGACTCGATAATGCTCTTCTGCAAAAGCTCGGACAGATCCGATTGGGAACCAACGGCCTGTATTCCTCTGACACCAACACCCTGAACATGGATAGTTTTCTGGCTCAAGACACCAACAAACTAATTACCATTATCATCGTCAATGAACAAAGTGACCCGGAGGCGAACTGGTTGATAACCACCAAAGAAAGCAGTACGCCGGAATTGGCACCGTCCTTGACCTTCCCCAACGCCGTGCAACCCCTGAAGGTCATCTGGGTCTATGACACTATCAATGGCGACAGCAACAGTGTACAGGACGACCAGTTCTGGATCGACTGGCTGGTGGCTACAGAGTACGATCTCGATGCCAAACCGGATAAGTGGACCCAACTGGATACCTCCAGGATCGCGGAACTCAACGACGCGGACTTAGTGATCTTCAGCCGTTTTGCCGATAGTAATGCCTATGCCGACGACGCCAATGAAACCGCTGCATGGGCGTCAATCACAACCCCCATACTCTCTATGGAGGACTGGAGCCTGTCAGAGGCCGGGTTACAGTTGTTCGCAGAGGCCATCAACGCACTAACGGAACAGCCCAAAGTGTGCACCGTGGATATCAGACCTCCAGTCTTGCCTGCAGTATCAGAACTGCCTTCCATACCCAAACTTCCTGACCCCTTCAAATTCATGGACGGTAAGCGCATGGCCCGCCTGGATGACTGGGAATGCCGCCATTCTGAAATCAGCATATTGGTTCAGGAGTATGTTTATGGTCCCAAGCCGCCAAGGCCGTCCAGCGTCACCGGCTCATTTAGTGATAATCAATTAACCGTTAATTGTTCAGAAAATGAAAAATCCATCTCTTTCACAGCCAACATTACTTATCCACCCACCGGCACCGCCCCTTATCCAGCCATAATCACTATGGGCCCATGGCTTACCCTGCCCAAAACGGAACTGGACAACCTTGGCATAGCGATTATCTATTTCCCCAATGACGACCTTGCCAGCCAGGCCGGCGCCAGTGCCCGGGGAACAGGGAAGTTTTACGACCTTTACGGCAGCAGCCATCAGGCAAGCTCACTTATGGCCTGGGCCTGGGGCCTCAGCCGTCTCATTGATGTTCTCGAACAGATTCCTGAGGCCAACATTAATCCGGCAAAATTAGGTGTCACCGGATGTTCCCGAAATGGCAAAGGTGCCCTGGTCTGCGGCGCATTTGATGAACGAATCGCGCTAACCATTCCCACGGAATCAGGGGCCGGAGGTGCCAGCAGCTGGCGTGTGGCCGATGCCCTGGTAGCTGCCGGAGGAAATGTTCAAACCGCCAGACAGATTGTCACAGAAAATACCTGGATGGCACCCGTTTTTGCGCAATTCGGTAATCAGGTGGACCGGCTTCCTGTGGACCAACACATGGTCGCGGCTTTGTGTGCCCCGCGTCCCCTTCTAATAACCGAAAATACGGCCTTTGAGTGGCTCGGTCCTGAGGCCTGCTATACGACGGCCGTTGCCGCACATAAGGTCTGGGAAGCGCTGGGCGTGCCTGATCGCATGGGCTTTGTTCAGACCTCGCACGGAGACCATTGTGGATTCAAAGAAATAGAGGAATTGAGGGCCTTTTGTACCAGGTTTCTACTCGACGGTATTGCAGATACTAATAATGTATTGAAAACAGACGGACGTTTCGACCTTGACCCCAATGACTGGATTGATTGGGATGTGCCGGAATTGAAATAAACTTGTCCTGTTAATTAGTGAACTAAAACCCTTACCATTTGGCCCGCCTCATAAATCACGTTATAATACCAATTGTGCAAGGAGATATGTAATGAGAAGAATAATACGAACCACGCAGTTTAAAATGTTCCTGGTGATAAGCTCTCTCAGCATTTTGCTTTTAAGTGGATGTCTTACTGC
>JASFMF010000096.1:0-6509 GCA_050117705.1 Phycisphaerales bacterium | reverse complement strand
GAAGAGTTGTTACTTGATACCAATCAGATTAGTGACATCTCGCCGCTTGCTGAGCATACTAATTTCAGGAGGCTTTCTGTCAGGGAAAATCCGCTTAACGAGGATGCTTACAATATCTATATTCCGCTCATTTACGAAAATAATCCGGGTATAGATATTAGATATGATTCTGATAATTTTTAAGGTTTTGATTTCAACAACCAACCTTTCGATAGTTCTCTATCCGCCGGCTAAACAATCGCAACATTCGGGAAAAACTTGTGACATTAGTCCGACTATTACGGCATAGTCCAAATAGCTTTGTTATTTTCATCAAGAAAATCGACTTTCCCGCTCTGTTGATTAACGAGAATATCCACCGATTTTCCCTTATCTCCACCTAAGAACAAAGCAGTGCCCTTGCCATCTTCCGACAATGAAAGGCCGGCCTGAATATTTCTCGGCCCCTTTGTCATATAAATTTTCGTCAGGCCCTGATTATCTTCTTCGGCAGATGAGGTGCTTCTTAAGATAATGCTTCTTGGCTTCTGACTCGGCTGGCGGCCATCGGACAATAACAGCACTGTGCCATCATCATTAACTCTGGCTATAAACAACGGCGCTTCAGCGTGCTTGAGCAACACCACCTCGACAGCATCTTTGTGAGCCACCATTGAAATTCCCCTTTTATGGTCAGGGCCCTGAGCGCCTACCCATATTGCCGAGCGGTCGGCTTCGGCAACAAGCGCTATCCCCGGCTCGCCATCAGGTCTTAATACCTCGATACGCCCAGCCTGAAGCACTTCAGGAACCGAGCCGGGTAATTTTGCGCCGACTGTCAGTGTCACTATCAGCAGACATGCGAATAATCCAGCCGTATAGCGCCACAGGCGATTTGTTTTTTCAAGCGATTCTATTCTTTTTTCGATATCCGACATGACTCTCTCTCCCATACAATTTAATTGACGTTTCCATCATTCGGTTGCAGTAAAGGCACTGTGGAATTGAACGGCTCCCTCGGGGGTTCGATTGCTAAATGACAACGCGAGAAAATTCTCCTGAGGGACGCCTTCGTGACTTAGCCCATCAGGACTTCGAAAACCAAGGCGTTCGTAAAACTTCGGGTCTCCGACAAGTAAGCAACCTTCAGCGCCCATCTCTTTTAACAAGCTAATGCCTTCATTGAGAAGTCTTTTCCCAATACCCTGTCTCTGGTAATCAGGTACTACAGAGATTGGGCCCAGACCATACCAGTTCTCACTTCCATCTGTAAAAGTCACAGGCGAAAAAGCTATGTGTCCCACTATTTTTCCATCAACTTCCGCAACGAGTGAAATAGTCAGTGCATCGGCGGCACGCAAAGCATTGATGATGAATTGTTCAGTATTATTACTATACGGATGATTTTCAAAAGCAAGTTTCGTTATATTAAATATTGCTTCGACATCCGATTCTGTCTCCTTACGAATAATCATAATCTGAGATTTCCTATTAAACCGCCAAAAAAGGTTCGACACCTCATGGCAAGAAGGGATAAGCCCCAGGTAGTAGTTTCTTCTTCCCGGACGTGCCGAGCAGTTCCTGTATCTCAACGGGCAGAGGAACATCGGAAGCTGGTCGCAGATCCCTTATCAATTCGTAGCTTCCAAGCTTCGGGTCTTTGAAAACAGAGCCCAGGTCCAGGTTCAGAACGCGGCCGTGTGCCTCGAACTGCGGTTGCAGCTTTTGCAGATCCGCGAGGGTCTTTAACTGGACTATACAATTGTCACCTGCCACCGGGCTCCAGACGAGCAGTGTACTTTCCCCGGTGACACCTGCGTGGATGTAAACATTGCCGTCGAACCGGGTGACCTGAGGCTCGGTGAGTCTGTCACACATGTTTCTTCTCTGGCTGAACCGCAGGAGTGGCCTGTTGAAACCGGTGTCTGCCGCCAGGACATTACCGACGAAGACGTGGCCGTCCCGCTCGTCCACGTCCGGACCGGTGGAAGCATGCCAGCCGAAGTGGTCGGCCGCTGCACTGCGCCCATCCCGATCGAAGGCGACCTGGGAATTGATCATGGTGTTGTGCCAGACCCGTACGTTCGAGCTGTTGAGGACGCGGATGCCATTGCCGCAGTTCACAAAGACGTTGCCCGCGCAGATTGCCCCCTTGCATATCTCGAAGAAGAAGCCGATGAGGCAGTCCTGGGCCCAGTTGTTGATGAAGACGGCATCCTGGTTTCCAACGTCATACCAGATGCCGTTTGAGTTCGGATTGTCCATCACCAAGTTATCGCGGCAGATGACACGGTGAGACTGGTTGAATATCTTGACCGCGGACGGGAAATAGCCGGAGATATTCTCGATATTATTGCGGCCGAAGATGTTCCGCTCGAGCAGCACATCGGACGAACCTATCACGTATACGCCCTCGGTGCTTGTGTCGCTGAATAGGGAGCGGCGGATAGTAAGACCATCACCGCGGAACCACCCGGCTACGCGCGAGCAGAAGGTAATCGTCACGTTATCGAGCGTCGTGCCGGTAACCTCTTTGCCGTAGGTGGCGGGGTCGGAAAGGCCGATTGGCTCGTCGGTCGGCTCATCGTTGGGGCCGAAGCTGCGCTTGCCCTCTATCTCAATGCCCCGCCTTGCGTACTGGGTGAAAGTGATTCCACGGATTACGGGGCCTTTGCGGTCGCTTGTCTTGCCGTGTACGGGCTTGGCTGTGCGCACGATGGCGCCGTCGAAGGCGGTAATCTCAACGAGCCGGTTCGTGGGGTCAACCCCGATGAAGACGTGGCCCTTCTCGTAGTCGATGAAGTACGAGTTTGGGTCGAGTTCGTCCTCCGAGCCTGCGGACATCAGCATCTTGCCGTCGATGAAGACCATGTCGTTATTGAAGCGGTGCAGCGGCGTGCGCCTATGGCCGCGCCACCAACCGAGAGGTTTCGCCGGGAAGAGCGTCTTCCACGACGTCCGCCAGACGTTGTTGCGCTGGGCCTGCCACTGGGTTGCCACGCGGGTACCCTTGAGCACGGGCTGTTCGTCCCTATAAGGTTGCATGGTAATCCCCTGGTTCAGCATCAGGCCGCCGGTGCGGTAGGTGCCGCCACGTAGCACGATTGCATCGCCGGTCACCACACTCGAGATGGCCGATTCCAGTGTAGTGGGCGCATCCAGTGTCGTTCCCGGGGCATCCGAATTACCATCAGGCGCCACGTAGTAAACGTGTTCGGCCTTGGGTATATCATAGGTCTGCCAGACCGGGCCATAAGGACCGCCCGAAGGCTGGGCCTGTACGGGCAAAGATACCAGCATAATAGCAGCGAGAATAAAACCAACCCGGCAGGACGTAAGACGTTGTGACAGAAGAAAGCTCATTTCGGTTCCTTTCGATTTAATTGGATTGTACGTCTTAGGCAAAAATGAGACAAATATGCCTTTGAATCAGGAGACGATACCAACTCCAGTTTCAACTATTTTACAATAACTTCTTTTATTTTCAAGAATTGTTTTTCCCTTAAACTGTTTGAGCTTTTTCACTAACCTGCTAAAATAAAAATTCATTGAATCAAAATTAAAAGGGACAAAAAGTGTCGCGAAAAGGTTTTACTCTTCTTGAGATATTGATAGTAATATCCATTATCGCCTTTTTATTCAGCATAATTGTGCCTTGTCTTATGACTGCAAAAGACAGGGCATTGGAATTAAATGCCATGCCTGTCGGAATTGATGAGGAAGGAAGGGTCCGCTTGGAAATTCGAAATCTTTCCGACAGAAAAATATACGAAGACATATACATGATAAAGATTGACACTCCGAGGAAGTGCCGTGTTTCCTTAAAAAAGCCTTATACTCCAGGTATGAAATTAATAAACAGAGACGGCCGGGATTATATTAAATGGAGACCTAAAGTGAAGGATGTCGGCGTGCATTTTATTACTGTAGTTTTTGAAGGTGAAAAAACCTCCGAGCAGGAGATTACAGTCTTTGTTTATAATCAAAAGCTTTTAGACGCTCAGCAAGAGGCCGAAGAGGAAAATAGCAAAGATTAAAATTAAAATAATGGATTGAGGTGACGCTGTCGCGAACGCAGAATTTTATAGCAGTTTAGTAAGAACATAGATATTCCCACCATTATTTCATAAAAAATTTCATTCTAAAAAACTATATTTTTCCTTGATTTAATTGTCTCAAGACATATTATTGCGCTTTCAGCGTGTCGTTCGAAACAGGAAAAAGCAGTTTAATTTGGAGAGCAAAAATGAAAAAACAACTGTTATGTCTTTTACTCTGTTTATCAATCTTCCTGGCTGGTTGCGCCGGTCGCGAGGCCAATCCTATTGCAGTATATCTCCCAGGTGATGAGAATCGTAGCTGTGAAGCACTGAAAGCCGAAATAGCTCAGCTCCAAGTTGATATGGCGCGTTTGCTTCCAAAGACAGACAAAGGACTTACGAACGCATTGTGGGCAACCGGTGGTGTGTTTTTTATTATTCCATTCTTTTTTATGGACTTAAAAGACGCGGAAAAAATTGAATTTGAAGCCATGAGGCAAAGACACAATCGCTTGCTCATCTATGCAGCAGAAAAAAACTGTGACATGAGCGGTATTAAATCTGAAGAAATACCCAGCCTAAAAGAAAGAAAGAAAAAGGCCAAAAAACAACTCAAAGAACAAAAAGGAAACGAAGATAATACTATAGACGCTGGGGAAGGATTAGTAAGCTGCACAAATTGTAATGAAATGATAGGTGCTCTTGAAAAAAGATATACCTATGAGAACCATACTGTCTGCGCAAAATGTTATAAGAAATTAACGAGTTCACCGTAAACATTATTTGGTTTGGAATTTATTACATAGCTGCGCAGACGCAGAACAATTTAGAACAAAATAATGGAATCCGGCTCAATATAAAGAACCAGCGCACCAAGTAAGTTTTAATTGCAGTTGATAGGGAACTTTATATCGTCAATCCACACGGTGTCATCGCCTCTGGATAAAGAGCTGTCCTTCGAGTACGTCCACTTGAAAGTCCTCGAGCCTGCTTCTACCGGGAAGTAAACTTCGTCCCATTCTCTTACGCCTGATGACCTGTAAACCTCCACCCCATCGATGTAGAATTTAAAAAAGTCAAACCCCAGCTCCGAGGAAACCTTGCGTGCGAACTTGATATTTCCAGGCACACAATCGACGTTCACTATCAGGCTGACGCTTCCGCCGTTTCCAATCTGACCGGCCTGTGCGCTGTAAGCTCCGGAATACTTTTCCGCAGGCGTAACATCCCAAAAGTTATTTCCGGAATACTCCCACGGAAACTTACCGAAATCCCGCGTTTCAAAATCCTCCGTCGAGCAGTCGGAAACAAAAGGATTCGAGGCCGACACATAATCCCCCACAAAATTAACGCCCCATTTATTCCCTGACGAGCTCCGCGAGTTCCCGGATTTCTCAATCTCCACACTCTGTATGTCAAAAGTGAACCCGGTCTTTGTCACACTGATACGGTATGTCGCATACGAGCTCACATCCACAAACGCATAGATACCTCTGTTGTTCGTCACCGAAGTATAGCGTCTGCGACCTCCCTGCGCTGTCACCATCGCCTCACTGATGGGATTGCCGCTTACATCTGTCACCCGCCCGCTGATAATCTCTCCTGTTCCTGATGTAAAAATATTATACAGGCATCCTTCAATAACATCATAGTAACCGGACGGTACGTAATTGACATCGGGCAGGTTATACCATACATCATCAACTCCTTCCCAGCCCATATTAAGATGGTGATATAGCGTTGATGCATCATAACCGTAACCATCAGCTATAACGGCATGCCCATTCTCGGCCTCCGTATTCTTTATACCAAAGATTACAGGATAGCCGGCATCGAGATTGGCGTTAACCATATCGTTCAGCCAATCACCCTCGATGTCACTATCACTGCGAAAAGCACGAATCGCATTGCTGTACCAAAAAGTATTCACCAGCGCCTCCCTTGCGTCTCTTAGACTGGACGCCGAACCGGTAATTGAGTATTCCGTAAGCGCCGCAACCCCCGCATCATAGCAAAGTGCGCCGATGGCCTGCCGTTTTTCCGGTGTTGTGGTGCAGTCAGGCTCATAAACCATCAGGTCCCAATTGTACGGCCCACCATTACCGTCGCCGCCGAGTGTTTGTGCAAATTCCGCTACATCGTTAACTCTGATTTCGAACTGCGACGTGCCTATTACCATATTCGCATCAGGATATTCGTGATATCGCATCAACTGTGCCATAGCCGTTGCCGTACACCCGCTATAGTAGTGCCTGGGAGTATAATAGTTATAGCAGTACTCGCCGCAGGCATCGTAATACTGTCCCCATTTACTTTGTATCAGCGGGTCAACGCGTACATCACTGACCGTTCCCAGCCCCATCAAGGCAATCCCATCGTCGGGCGCTTCTGCGAGGTCTATTAGGTATCTCCATTTTCTCGCCGGACTCTCATCGGCATCCGTTTGAAGATTGAACGTATCTTGAACGGCACTGGTTCGGCCTTTAAGGT
>JASFMF010000095.1:0-6514 GCA_050117705.1 Phycisphaerales bacterium | reverse complement strand
CGGTGGGTTGCATGTGCTGGGGACTGAGCGGCATGAGGCCAGAAGAATCGATAATCAGCTACGGGGGCGAACGGGAAGACAGGGTGATAACGGTTCCAGTCAGTTCTTCCTGAGTTTCGATGATGATTTGATGCGGGTTTTTGCGCCGGAGTGGACGGTCAAGGCACTTTCCTGGATAGGCTGGGAAGAAGGACAGCCAATATATCATAAGAGGATAAGTAAGGGCATCGAGAAGGCGCAAAAAAAGGTCGAAGAGAAAAACTTCGAGGTGCGTAAGAGTCTGCTTGAATACGATGAGGTGATGGACTACCAGCGAAAGATATTTTACTCGCGAAGGCGTAAGATTCTGGGCGGGAAAGGGCTGAAAAAAGTTATTCAGGAAATGATTAACTCAACTATCGCAACAAACTGCGAGACGATACTTAGTAAAGACTATCCATTTAAATGTATCGGCGAATGGGCAAGAACCAATTTCGGTGTTGATTTAAGAGCCGCAGACTTTGCCGGGGACAGAGTAAATGAGATTGAGCAATTAATCAAAAAGAAGGCAAAAGGCAATGCCTCCAACAATATATCGCTTTCTATGGGTGAATATCTGGAGGATTACAGTGAACCTCGCTCCTGGGACATCAACGGTTTGTGCAAATGGGCTATGAGCTCTTTCCAAGTGAGCCTTAGCGCCGGCAAGATTAAACATCAATCGCCGGAGGAAATAGAAGAACAGTTAATTTCAGCCGCCTCCGAGCAAATTGATAAAAAGGATTGTTCGCAGCTTGTTGAGTTCTTGAAAGAGGATTTCCGCATTCGTACTTTTGCAGAATGGGCGCGCGCTAAATTCGATATAAAACTGGACATTGCGGAATTATCGAGTCTTAACACCTCGCAAATCCGTAAAAAGCTTGAAGAAGAGGCCGCGGCTAAATATAAACGGAGGGAAATTGAATATCCGGTTGAGTTTGCGATGAATATGGTTTACGGTCCACAGGGTGCGAATGTATATGCGTTTGAGTCACTCGCAGAGTGGGCCAATAAAAAATACAATGCCGGCTTTTCGATTGAACGAATACAAAATTCCAAACCACGCGCTCTGCAGCAACAGCTTCTCGAATTGAGTGAAAGCTTTAACAATGGGAAATTAGACGAGGAGCTTTCCGACAAAATTGCAAATTTGAACACTTCCGAGTTAGTGAGCTGGGCCAATGAAAGATTCGGGGTTTCCCTGACCGAAGATGACCTGACTGGTGGTGATGGCCCGGAACTAAAGAATAATTTATCTGAAATTGGGAGTGAATTTTTACGTTCCGAGCTTAGTGACCTTGAAAAGTATGTTTTGCTTCAGGTTTATGACAGTACATGGAAAGACCACCTTTACTCGATGGACCATCTTAAGGACAGTATCTGGATGCGCTCCTGGGCGGAGAAGGACCCCAAGACCGAGTACAAGCGTGAGGGGTCGCGGATGTTCGAGGAGATGCTTAGTACAATCGAGGACCGTGTAACGGATATTATCTTCAAAGTGCATCTCGAAGCCGGTGCCAGGGCAAGGAGCGTGTGGAACGTAAGCCAAACCACCCATGATGAGGTGGGTCAGTTCGCAATGGCCGAGCGTCAACGGGCCGCGGCCCAGGCCCCGCAGGGTGAGGTGAAAGTAAAGCAAATAAAGCTTGAACAACCCAAGGTTGGGCGTAATGCTCCATGTCCCTGTGGCAGCGGTAAAAAGTATAAGAAATGCTGTGGTAAAAACGTATAAAAAGAAAACATCGAGCAACGTTTCGCTACCCGATGTTTTCCGGAGGGGAGAAAAAATCGTTTTTCGAACTCTCTTTTTTGTGTTATCGGCAACGATGTGGCAGCACTTTAATTGAAAATCGAAAGGTGCTTCTGAGTCCAATAAATTCCTGCTTTTCTCTATCCTGATAAGTTTTTACGCCCTCTTTAGGTAAAGGTTCGGTATTTTTTCCCCTACCTGGATTTTTATTATCTTTATACCAATTTAAGCTTGTGACTGAACATTCATACGGTGGCTGCGGTAAAGTTATAAGGGAAGCTCCAGAAATTCTAATTTGCAAATTGAAAACAGCGGTTTAAAAAGCTAAACTTATCAAGAGGAACACATACTAAGATCGTCGTCCGGGTTCCAATTCTTTATTGAGGGAGAATGGTTTTATGAAATCAGACCGGGAGCTGGTTGAGTCAGCAAACAATGGGGATCCGGATGCTTTTGAGGTTCTCTACCGGCGATATCGTGACTGGGTTTATCGTTTAGCCTTTCGATTTACCAATAACCAGGCCGATGCACAGGATGTACTACAGGAAACTTTTATCTATTTGCTTGGTAAGTTTCCCGGCTTTGAGCTGACCGCTTCGATGGTGACATTTCTTTATCCGGTTGTAAAACACATATCTTTGAACATCCGGAGTAAATACCGCAAATTTGTATCCGACGATGAAATATTGGGCGAGATGGCTGCGCCTACGTCAGAAAAGGTCGGAAGCAGTCGGGCAGAGCTTGCGGTTGTTTTGGCCGGCGTGTCTGATGAGCAACGAGAGGTATTGTTGATGAGATTTGTTGATGATATGAGCCTGCAGGAAATTGCCAAAGCACTAAAAATCCCTTTAGGTACGGTTAAGTCTAGATTACACAATGCGTTACAGAAGCTACGCAACGACCATCGTACGAAAAAATATTTCCTCGATTAAAAAAAACAGAAAATACGTGAACTTTTGAGGTTGTATGTTTGCTTAATATATCGGAGACGTAATTATGAATGAAAGAAGAGAATATTTCGATGAAGACCTGGATTTGAAAGTTAGTCCTGAACTTTCGAAAGATTTAAATACTCTTTTCAGGCCGAAGCTTTCCGTGCCGCCTGAGGTTGACAGGGTTATTATGGATAAAGCACATCAGCATTTTGGCCAAAAACATTGGCGGCATCGAGTTTTCCGTCATATCAGGCTTTGGAAAGTTGCGTCAGCAGCGGCTGTTATTATTTTGGCCTTTAGTTTGAATCTAACGCAAAAGTCCGGGCCGACCACAAGCTCCCTCGAACTTGTTAAGGCCCGGGCGGTTGATATTGACGAGAATGGACAGGTGGACATTCTCGATGCCTTTAAATTAGCAAGATATGTCGAATCCGCCGGAGGGGCCGATAAAAAATGGGATATTAATGGTGACGGCCTTGTTAATAGTGAAGATGTTGATTTAGTGGCGAAGGCCGCTGTCCGGCTGGATAAAGGAGTTTTATAATGAAACGTATAGCAGTAATAATTCTAATAAGTATAACTCTGATTGTTCCTGTTTTAGCTCATCAGCCGGGGAGGAAAAATCCTGCGTTTAAGCCTAAAGTTCGTTTTGCTCCGGTTCATATTTATCTTGATTCGGGCAGTAAGTCTTTGGCGGCTTATCAGTTCGAACTGAAGGCCGGCGTTGGTCAGATTAAAATCGTCGGTGTCGAGGGTGGTCGGCATGCTGCATTCAAAGAAGCACCTTATTACGACCCTGCGGCCTTATCTAATAATCGAATAATCATTGCTGCTTTTAACACAACAAGCGAACTGCCCAAGGGGCGAACTCGAATCGCAACAATTCATCTGCAAATCGTTGGTGAAGCCGAGCCTTATTATGAATTGAAGCTGGACGTCGCGGCCGATGCAGATGGCGAAGAAATACAAGCAAAGATAAACCTCGAAAAGGAGATAGAAAATGAAAATTAATAGATTACCTTTTCTTTTTGCTATTGCTGTTGGTGTGATACTTCTATTAATAGCGCTGCTTGTGCCCCCCTTAAATATGGCACGCCGAGACGCTAAAAAAATATCAGAACAGAATAGACGTCGAGTGGAAGAAATAGAAAGAAGACTTCTTCAAGAATCTATTATTAGTAGTGAAGATAGCACATCACCTCCCGAATTTGAGTTGGGGGATGGAAGTGGATCGGCACCTCCGGCGGCTCGTTTACCAAATAATCTGCAACGGATAGCTGATGGCGAGAACAGGAATGTTGGTGTCTTGGGAGGAAGTTTTGGAGGGGGAGAATATACACCGACGTTAGTAGATCAACCAGATCGACGTAAAAGAGGGTCTCGTGTAAGGTACGAAAATGTGAGTCGGGCAGAAGCGAGGCGGATACCTGTTGATCTGCTTAGCGTTTCGGCTGATGAGGTATGGATTATAGCAGAGCCTGAGACGCGGGCGGTGTCTGGTGACGAGGATGCTCCCGGAAGTGGAGCGATGTTAGTTGAGCTGGAAGATAAGAAGATTCCGCTGCCGCTTAAGCATACCGACGTAAAGGCACAAATAAGCGGCTATATTGCTACTGTTGAAGTCACGCAGCAGTTTCATAATCCCTATGATGAAAAGATTGAGGCTGTTTATGTGTTTCCGCTACCGCAAAATGCGGCGGTTAATGAGTTTATAATGGTAATCGGAGACAGGAAAATACGTGGCATTATTCGGGAGCGCAAAGAGGCAGAGAAAATCTATATAGAAGCTCGAGAATTAGGATATGTCGCTTCACTTCTTACGCAGGAACGGCCGAATATCTTTACGCAAAAGGTAGCAAATATCGAGCCGAGCAAGGAAATCGATGTAAATATAAAGTATTTCAACACCCTGGCATACGTGGACGGCTGGTACGAGTTTGTCTTTCCTATGGTGGTTGGGCCGCGATTCAATCCTGCCGGTTCTACGGATGGCGTTGGTGCTGTAGCGCGCGGTAAAGAAGGTATATCCGGTCAGAAAACCGAGGTTCAGTACTTAAAACCCGGTGAAAGAAGCGGACATGATATCTCTGTTGCAGTTGATGTTAATGCCGGCGTGAAAATCGAGGAAGTAAAATCGACCAATCATGCTGTTAGTGAAACCTTCGTCTCAGATGAAAAACTGACGGTCGAGCTAAGCAGTCTCGATAGTATTCCCAATAAGGACTTTGTCCTTCGGTATAAGGTTGCAGGTAAAACTGTCAAGTCAGCGCTGGTGACACATCACGACAAGCGAGGCGGATTCTTTACATTGATGCTGTATCCACCCGAAAATCTGTCGTATCTGAAACGTGCTCCTATGGAAATGATATTTGTTCTGGATTGTTCGGGAAGCATGAGCGGCCAACCTATCACTAAGGCGAAAGAAGCTATTAAACGCGGTTTAAGAAAACTTGGACCTGATGATACATTTCAGGTGATTCGGTTCTCAAACAATGCTTCTCAATTCGGGCCCAATCCTGTTCCCGCAACACGGAGAAATATTCGCAAAGCTCTAAAATATGTGGATAATCTTCATGGCGGCGGAGGGACTATGATGATTGAGGGTATAAAGGCCGCTCTCGATTTCCCCCATGATAAGCGAAGATTTCGTTTGGTCTCTTTTATGACCGACGGCTATATCGGTAATGAAACTGAGATCCTCTCAGAAGTTCATAAAAGACTTGGTGCGAGCAGGATTTTCAGCTTCGGAGTAGGCTCATCCCCCAACCGATACCTTCTCGACAGGATGGCGAAACTTGGTAAAGGGGCTGTTGCCTATATTGGTCTGGATGACAGCGCCGGAGAGGTCGTTGACCTGTTTTATGAGCGCATAAGTCACCCGGCCCTTACCGATGTGACAATCGACTGGGGTAGAATGAAGGTTACAGATACGTATCCCAGCCGGATTCCCGACCTTTTTGCTGGCAGGCCGATAATTCTTACCGGCAGATTCGAAGGCAGACGCAATACCACTATTCGTATCAATGGTAAAGTTGGTGGTCTGGAACAGGAAATAGCTATTCCGGTAAACCTGAAAGACTCTGTTGCAACTCATCAGGGTATTGCCTGCGTATGGGCACGCAAGAAAATAGAAACTTTGGCTAATCAGGCGACTTATGACAATAACAAAGAGCTTCCTGAAGAAATTAAGCAAGTGGCCCTTGAATACGGCTTAATGTCAGCCTATACAGCTTTTATAGCTGTTGATTCTTCCCGCCAAACTGCCGGTGACCATGGTGTTACGGTTAATGTTCCGGTGCCTGTCCCGGATGGTGTTCGATATGATACTACCGTCCAGAATTAGCTTGTGATGATTATATGCGAACTGTGAATAAGGGGGCTAAAAACTTCTGAATTTGCAGTTGGAACATATATGTAAGCACTCCTTTTCTTGTTACATAAATGTATGAATTGATATTGAATAATACATTTACGTAGCATTATTTTTATATAGCTATCACTTTCAACAAATTCTGCTTTCACATAACTGCTTAAATAATAAGGAGATGTGTCTGCCTATGGATTTTTCCCTGAGTTTGGCACATATGTTGCAAAGGTAGATGAGAATTGACGGAAAGTTCAGTTAACTGAAAGTGTGTAGTACGAAAGGTATGGTTTACAGTATGGAAAAAGGAGATAGATTCTAATGAGAAAACTCAAGTGGTTAGTAGTAGTAATTTGTGTAGTAGGATTTGGTGCAGGAGTGGTTTTTGCAGAGGAAGAAATAAGCTTTGAGCTGACGGCTGACTATTTCGGCAAATACATCTGGCGG
>JASFMF010000094.1:0-6560 GCA_050117705.1 Phycisphaerales bacterium | reverse complement strand
CAGAATCAAACATATTACACAAGAGGCGATACCAACATTAAGCGATATCGGCTTAATGCCTGAGCAATATGGACGGTTAGAACAGTTTCGCCAGATAAAACAGGGTGTGTTTATCATAAGTGGGCCTAAAAAAAGCGGTATAACAACGACACTTTATGCACTGTTACGAGGTCATGATGCCTTTATTAATAATATAAACACACTCGAAAGACAGCCTTCAAATAAATTGCCGAACATAACTCAACATGTATTTAATCTCAGTGATACCGGCACAACGACATTTGCGAAAAAGCTGCAATCAGTAGTAAGAATGGGACCGGACATTGTTGGTGTCGGTGAGTGTGAAGATGCCGGAACGGCCCAGATAGCTTGTGCCGCTGCTCAGGACATGAAAATTATGTACGTTGCTCTTCAAGCTGACAGTGTAATTCAGGCATTAGCTAAGTGGCTGAAATTCGTCGGAGATAGGCAGCTTGTCGCAGGAACTCTCCTCGGTATCAGTAACCAACGTTTACTGAGAATACTTTGCAAAGAGTGCAAACAGGCATACGCACCGGATAAAGAGCTTTTCAAAAAATTCAACATCAGTGCTGAAAAAACAAAAGTGCTTTACCGCGCCGGCAAAGAAATATACGACAAACGTGGCAAAGCGTCGACATGCCAACACTGCCAGGGAACAGGTTACTTCGGGAGGACAGGTGTCTTTGAAATTATAACTCTGGATAACGAGTTAAGAAAGACTCTTTCACGAACTAAATCACTGCCGGAAATCGGTGCACAGTTCAGACGCGCCAAAATGCTTTATTTGCAGGAACAGGCACTAAGAAAAGTCATCAGTGGAACAGTCGCCATTAACGAAATGATTCGCGTGCTTTCAGCGTCCAAAAAGGCAAAAGCGACATAATTGTGAGTGAGTTATGGATTGTGGGTCGTGATAAAAAAATTATGAAACGAATAACTAATCGCTATAAACCGGAGATATCATAATGTCCAGCTTACTTGTGTTATTAATAATTTTAGGCTGTGCTGCTTATCAGTTTTTTAAAGGAACGTTTGTCAGGGCATGCGCTACAGTGTTGATTGCTATTTGTGCGAGTGTAGCTGCATTCGGGTTCTTCGAGATTTTAGCGAATGTGTTTATCAGCCGCAGCGCGAAAGGTAGTATGATTTCTATTGTGCCCTGGGCACAATCTCTCTGTTTCATACTACTATTCATCTTAGTCTTTGCATTGCTGCAAACGGCTTTGATGTTCCTGACTCGTAAGCCGGCTGATTTGGGATTTTTGCCTGAGCGCATCGGACGGGTTATATGCGGAATTTTCTTAGGGCTTATATTATCGGGTGTTGTATTAGTTACTCTCGTGATGGCACCCTTACCGGCCAATTATCCTTATCAGCGTTTCGACAACAATCGCCGTAAAGCTTTGCTGAACACTGATGGCTTGGTGTCAAACCTGTTCAGTATAATCAGCAATGGCAGCTTCAGTGGTAAAAGAAGTTTTGCCACTGTCCACCCTGATTTTCTTGACCAGCTTTATCTGAACAGGCAGACTTCCGGCACCTCAGTTCTCACAAGTACTACTCCGGCGATAACTGTACCACGTAAGGCTGTCTGGCCGGCTCCCGATAACCTCACAGAGCGGGTAAATCAGATTGTTTCGGAGTTGAATCGTCAAGGCAAACTTAAAGATGAATCAACGAACAGGACACTCCCTGTACCAAGAGTAGATGGGGGTGGTTACGAGCCTACAATAGTCCGGATAGGAATAAAAAGAAGTGGATTGAAACCACAAGCTGCGATAAATAGCGGTGTATTTACACTTCCACAACTGAGATTAATCTGTAAACAAGAAGGATACGGCAATAATCCACTTGCCGGGGCGGCAATTAACGTTTATCCCATTGGACATTTAAAGGCGGCGGATCAAATACAGGTCAGTACTGAGATAAAAATAGACAGGGACGATTTCGAAGAGAATTCAAGAGAAAAGTTTATTGATTTTGTTTTTTGTATTCCACGGGATTTTGTGCCTGTTCTTCTCGAATTTAAGCAAAACAATATTGTCACGATACCACCCACCGCAATCGCCTCTCTTGACGATGTGCCTCCACCGGCGGTTTTCGACCAATCCTCCGAAAACTAATTAGGCATACCGGATAACTTGAAAAACTCTTATCTGCCCTATCGAAATAGTCAGGAATGTGAATTATAAAAAAAGCTAAGATAATTTACGTATTCTTCTGCTTAAATCTTCCGGGCTTTGAACCGGTAAGGTGGAAAAACTTGAAGTTCTATAGGTGAACAAATACTGCGAGCTACAGGTACTTTAGTACAAACATATATACACTTAGTCACAAACAACCAGTTCTTTCAAATCCAGTTCCATCAGATGCTCAAGATAAGCATTGAGTTCTTCTTCTGAGAAATTGGCAAGAAATTCCGGCTTGGCACTTTTATTGATTTCACAAATGTAGTCTATCAACTCCCTTTTACTCATATCTTTAAATCCTTACAAACCTGATAAAACTTCTCATTGACCAACGCAATATCGACAGGGTGTGTATTTTTTCTTTAGCTTAGCATATCACTAACAGACTAACGCCCCATAACCCAATCTACCATATAGCCGGAGTGACATCGTCTCGACTACTATATATAGCATGGTTAACCAAACCGGTTTTACCGTCACTTTCACTGTCCAATAAAATCACCTTGGGTGTCAATCAATCCGAATTGAAAAATTTTTACAAATTTTTTGTTTTTCTGATTTTCTTTTGACACCTCGAATCAAATTGTAATTAGCAAACAGAATCTCCTCATAAAAAGGCATCAATATCAATTTTTCGTAAACGATTTTTTAAAACGAAATCTCTTAACATATCCATCTGTTGCTAACCGAAGACCTATAACCATTGACTGGAGATTGGTTAATTTATTATAAAAGAATTAACGAGGTTTTTATCGGTGTCTGAAGATATTGAACATCTGACATGTGGGGATTCTTGAAGCTGCCTGGATAGGAAAGAGGAGTTATTCTCTAAATTAAGGAGTTGTAGGGAAACTTTATGCTTTGCAGGATAGTAATATTATATCTCCAATTAGTATCCATTCTTAATTTTTAGGTAGGACTATTACACGTAAAAAATAACCTTTTGCTCTCTTTTTATCTTAGTGCTGGTTGTTTTCCCGCCGGTAATCTATGCAATAAGTTGAGTATTTATCTTAAAATCTAAGTCTTTTTAGAGGATGAGACCATTTTAGATGACTCAGGCGGATTTCAATAGGCTACCCGGGTTATGACTGCGGTTTGAACAGCACTGTGGAAATTAACGAAACCGAATCTGTTGACAGTACAAGAAGTCTCAGGATTAAGCCGACAGAAAACACCGACTGGTATTTCATTGTGCTGAATTTGCCCATACAGGCACATATATAAGCCCCTTTTCTTTAGGTAATAGTTCACGTTTTTTAGGATTATTTGACTAAAGGGGCATATAAATTACTCCGATAAAACAGATGCAATGGGGGCACTTAAAGATTAGATTCTCATGGGGCGTAGTTCTGAATCATAAAAATACCGACCTATTCCTTGGGCTCAAGATATAAGAAGGATATTAGAGGGAATGTAAGATGAATAAAGAAGCTCCTGCTGTTGAAGGAGAAAAAAGAGCTGTTCCGGACATGAATCTCAAGGCCCTGGTGGTTGAGGATTTTAAAACGATGCGAGACATCGTTACGAAGGTTCTGAGCAGTATTAATATCAAGGTGATCGAAACTACCAACGGTATCGAAGCGCTTAAAGTGCTGGACACCGAATCCGTAGATATAGTATTGACCGACCTGGTTATGCCTGAGATGGACGGCTTTGAACTGTGCGAAGAAATTCGACGAAGGCCTAATATCCGCAACTTGCCGGTGATTGTGATTTCTACACATCGTGACGCTAAATATATAACCCAGGCACTACGTTGCGGAGCTGATGATTACCTGGCAAAACCGTTTACAGCACCTGTTGCTGAACGAATTGTAGAAAGGGTAATGAGCAATGTCTGATCCAAATACCGCCACGATAGAACAGGACTCAAAGACAAATTCCAGCTCTGCAACTCAGGAAAGCATGGTAGTACGTCTGAGCAGTCTGGACAACATGCTGGAACTGGCGGGTGAAGTTATTATAGTAAGCTCCAACCTTAACGTACTAAGCCGCGGAATTCAGGAAGGCGCCAAGGTTTCACGTACCCTCGCAGAAAACGTCAAGGACCTGGCCATAACATCTTCAAGAATATCCTCCGATCTGCATAACCTGGTTACCGATGTACGTACGGTTGGCATGGGCGGCTTATTCGCACGTTTCCGACGGATTGCACGCGATACATCAAGACGCCTGGGTAAAGCGATTCGATTCGAGCTGGAGGGCGAAGATATCTGCATCGACAAAAGGACTTCGGAAAAGATTTACGACCCAATCGCCCACCAGATTCGCAATGCAATGGCACATGGTATAGAAGACAAAGAAACCCGCATCGCATTGGGAAAAGATCCTGTCGGCTCTGTTACCGTGAGGGTACGTAATACGGAAATCAACACCGTCATAGATGTAATCGATGACGGTGGCGGCATCGACCCGGATAATGTACAACGTAAAATATTAAAAATGAAACTGGCCGATGAAAAAACGCTTGCCAGCCTCTCAAAAGAAGCCCTGTATGAATATTTGTATCTTCCGGGTTTCTCCACCGCTGAACAGACATCAGCTACTTCTGGACGCGGCGTGGGATTAGATGTTGTTCGCGACGTTATGAACGAACTTAACGGCGAAACGCGTATCAATAGCGAAAAGGGTAAGGGTACGACATTTTCTTTCATTTTGCCAAAGGTCACAGCAGTAAACATTTCCGACGCCTTGTTGGTTACTGCCGAACAACTGGTTTTCGCTTTCCCGATATCCTCCGTTGTGGCCTCGCAAGCCATTTCCGTTAACGAGATAACAACCGTAAGGGGAGTAAGCCGTTCGATTAAATACCTCGGCAGGATTCTACCGCTATTTGATTTACTGGAGATTTTCGGCATGCCACCCGCCGAAGTTGAGGGCGGCCAAATACGAGTCATTATCGTCGAATATAAAAATAAGCGAGCCGCCTATGTTGTTTCGGATTTTCTGAATCCACAAAAAATTGTGATATCGGAATTCAACGAAGGTATGAAAGTGCCCGGTCTCGTTGGAACTGCCATTCTCAGCGGAAGACAAATGGGCCTGGTAATTGACCTGCCTGGATTATTTGAACAAACATTCGGCACAGAAAAAGAGATAGACATTAAAAAACCTGTCTCCGTGAAAACCGGCATAGAAGAAGAAAAGATACCGGATGACGAAGACGAGCCGGAGGCAGTGTCGGCCCAAACAGAAACTGCAGCACCGACGGGTACTGAGACTCCTCAAGAGAAGTATGAAAAGCTGGACATCGAGCAGCCCGATTCACAATTCCTCAACGAAATAGAAGTAATGCTGAGCCGGCTTAATCAGGAATTATTTACTTTAGAGAAAAAACGTGACACAGAAACCGCCGATGCAATCTTTCGTCTTGTTCATTCGATAAAAGGCAATTTAATCATGTGCGGGGCCGAGGAACCGGCCTCTATCACTCATCATGTCGAAACTATCCTGGAGCAGGCAAAAAATGGCAAGATAGAACTGAACGAAGATGCTTTCGACGTTTTATTTGATGGCGCATCTTATCTCGAACAAGTCGTTGATTCATTGCTGAAAAAACAAAAACCCCCTGCCACGCCCGACAAGCTGCTTGATGGTTTGGAAAAATTCCATCAGGAGGAAAAGGTAGACCAGGTCGCAGCAATGGAACTTGACAATGCCCAGATTGTACTGGATCCGACAGGCGAATTTTATCTTTCGTCGCGGCGTCGGGATGGAGCAACCCTGTACCAGTGTCGAATTGAATTTAATCCCGGCAATCAGCCGCATTTTTTAGTTGCCTATCTGATTCTACAACGTATTCAGCGGATAGCTGACGTCCTCGGCACCTGTCCAGCTATGGCCACTATTGAAGCCGGCTTATGTGAGGGAGGCATTGTTGTGCTGTTTGCTCCACGTGAAGAAAAACCTGATTTACTCAAAACACTCAGCGACAATCTAAAGAGATATTACGGGGTAGAGCATTTCGAGGCTACTACATACGCGTAACCATAAGGAAGATATACCATGATAAAAAAAGCTTTATTTTTTAAGGCCGAAGACGACTCATCCAATCTGGAACCCCTTATAGAACGCTGTCGCAAAGAGCAATTTGAAATCGAAGAATGTACCCAACCCCCTGACGATAAATTACTTAAGAGTTTATTAACATCAACATCTTCTATTCTGTTCATACCCGCGATTGAGGACGATTGCCAGGGTGTCAAGCTGGCTCAGAATGCTCTCGATAACAAACTGCCCCGTGTAATAGTTCTTTATGCCGTTTCTATGCCATCAAGAGAATTCCTTTGCCTTGCTTTTCGAGAGGGTGTCGATGATATAATAATCTTGGATGCCGACGACGAAACA
>JASFMF010000093.1:0-6564 GCA_050117705.1 Phycisphaerales bacterium | reverse complement strand
CGGCCTTAATAAGCGATGTCAGGCCGCCGCAAAGAACGCATTGTTCGCCGAACAAATCGGTTTCCGTCTCCTCTTTGTACGTCGTCTCGATAATGCCCGCGCGGGCGCCGCCGATTCCATTCGCCCAGGCAAGAGCGATTTGCTTGGCTTCGCCGGTCGCATCCTGTTCGACAGCTATAAGGTTCGGAACACCGCCGCCTTTTTCGAACTCACTGCGAACAAGATGTCCGGGCCCCTTCGGAGCAACCATAACAACGTTGATGCTCGCCGGCGGCACAATATACTTGAAGTGAATATTAAAACCGTGACAAAAGCCAAGGGTTTGACCCGCTACCAGGCTGGTCTCAAGATGTTCAGTATAAACTTTAGCCTGAATCTCATCGGGAATGGTCATAATAACCAGTGTAGCGTCTTTCACCGCCGTTCTTATATCCGTCGGCTTAAAGCCATGCTTTTGTGCAAGTTTATAATTATCCGTAGCTTCCAGCTCTGAAACGGCGACATCGACGCCGCTGTCACGCAAGTTCAGACTATGTGCATGGCCCTGACTGCCAAAGCCGATAACCGCTACCTTTTTACCCTTCAACGGGTCGATCGGAGCATCTTTTTCATAATAGATTTTTGCTGTCATAACTTTAATTCTCCTTACACTATTTGTGTTCCAGGAATCACTATTCCGTAAATTTTCAATTTCTTAACTTTTCATCAAAAACTCGAAATCCGGTTAGATTTCAGCGAAACTTCCGAATTATCCGAGGCTGGACTTCATACCTGTGCATTATATGACAATCCGGCAATTAGGCAAGTAATTTAATATGTGGACAAGTCAGCGCGTGCGCATTGTTAAAAATCACACACAAACCCGCTCACGGCTCCATTTTCGCATATCGAGGCATCGCAATCGTACCGGTTCTGGCCACGGCCTTAATTCCATAAGGCTTGCACACATTAATAAAAGCCTCAATCTTTCTTTCAGGTCCGCTGACTTCGACCATAACAAATTTCTGGCCGATATCGACAACTTTGCCCTTGAACATTTCTATCAGAGACAGGATTTCAGAGCGTCTCTCCGGCGGGGCGGATATCGCTATAAGCATCAAATCACGCGCCACAACAGGCTGGCCGACAAAATCCTGAACCTTAACAACGGGAACAATCTTAGCCAATTGCTTTCGGACCTGCTCCAGAACCCTGTCATCACCGATAACTACAATCGTCATCCGACTTAACTGCGGGTCTTCGGTCCGTCCAACGACCAGTGAATCGATATTAAAAGCCCGTGCCGCAAACATCCCGGCTACATGAGCAAGAACGCCCGGCTTATTCTCTACTAAAGCGCTTATTATATGCTTCATTTTCGTATCCTCGTATCTTGTATTCAGTATCCTGAAAAGACAAGTAATCAATCCTCAAAAAGGCTCTACGCCATACTCTCCAAAATATCAAGCCCATCCATTTCGTCAATACTCTTACCCGCCGGCACCATAGGCCAGACATTTTCTTCCGGCTCGACTCTAAAATCAACAACGCACGGCTTCTTTTCCGCTAACATCTTCTTAATGGCCTTCGGGACATCTTCTTTTTTATCGACGGTCATCCCGACTGCCCCCATTGCGCCCGCTATGGCTTCATACTCCGGATTCTTGAGATAGCTCTTGGAATACCTGCGTCCATAGAAAAGCTCCTGCCATTGTCGAACCATTCCCATATACCCATTATTCAAAATGCAAACTTTTATAGGCAACTCATGCTCGACCGCCGTGGACAACTCTGTCATTGTCATATTGAAACTATGGTCGCCGTCTATATCGATAACGGTCTCTTTCGGTTTCGCTATCTGTGCCCCTATCGCAGCCGGCAGGCCGAACCCCATTGTGCCGAGTCCGCCCGAGCTTATGAACTGCCTGGGTCTGGTGAACCGGTAAAACTGGGCGGCCCACATCTGATTCTGACCGACGCCTGTTGTCACAATCGCCTTGCCGTCGGTCTGTTTACAAAGCTCTTCGATAACATACTGTGGCTTGACCGTCGACGAATTCTTGTCATATCGAAGTGGAAATTTCTCTTTCCACTCGGCGATTTTATTGAACCATCTTTTTCTCTCGTTGTGCTCGACCTCTTTGGCAAGCTGGCTAAGTATATATTTGGCATCGCCGACGACGGGAATATCGACGCCGACATTCTTCGATATGCTCGCAGGGTCGATATCTATATGGATTATTTTCGCATTCGGAGCAAACGTCGCAAGCTTGCCCGTAACCCTGTCATCGAAACGAGCACCGACAGCAATCAACAAATCACATTCCTGTACCGCATAGTTGGCATAAGCGGTCCCATGCATACCGAGCATATCCAGCGATTCCGGCCTTGTCTGGTCGTAGCTGCCCAATCCTAAAAGCGTCATCGTAACGGGAATATTCGCCTTCTCGGCCAAATCCCTCAGCTCCTGGCTTGCGTTTGCAATTATGACTCCGCCGCCGACGTAAAGCACCGGCTGCTTGGATTTACTTATCGCCTGCGCAGCCATCGATACCTGCCTTGCATGCCCTTTGGTACGAATCCGGTAACCCGGCAGCTCCATTTTAACTTCATCATCCGTACTGCACTTGGCAACGGCCACATCAACCGGCAAATCAATCAGTACCGGCCCGGGCCTGCCGGTCGAAGCGATATGAAACGCCTCTCGAACCGTACGCGCCAGGTTCTTAACATCTTTAACAATACAGTTATACTTCGTAACCGGACGGGTAATTCCCGTAGTGTCGGCCTCCTGAAACGCATCATTACCTATAAGCTCCGTGCGGACCTGTCCCGTAATAGCAACCATCGGGACCGAGTCCATCATCGCCGTGGCAAGGCCTGTAACCAGATTGCAGGCACCCGGGCCGCTTGTCGCCACCATTACGCCAACCTTCCCGCTGGCGCGGGCATAGGCATCGGCCATGTGACAGCCGCCCTGCTCATGACGCGGAACTATAAAATTTATCGGCGCATCATACAGCTTATCGAACAGCGGCAGCACCACACCACCGGTATAGCCGAACATCGTATCGACACCCTGTTCGATGAGCGTATCGACAACAATTTGAGCTCCTGTTTTTATATTCGGTGATTTTTTAGACATTTTCATTCTCCGAAATTTTTCACTAACTACCTTATCGCAATTTACCATTGTCTCCGGCGTATAACTCCGCAATGAAACGCACGGCGCCCCCCTGCACACTGCGTAAAGTGCGTCAAACAGGGGCAGAACCTTCGCCCCTGTATATCCGAAAACCGTATCGACACCCTGTTCGATAAGCGTATCGACAACAATTTGAGCACCTGTCTTAGTTGGGGATTTTTCCGCGGCCGAGCCGGCCAGCGCATGAGATTTGGATTCCATCTTCTTACCATTTTCCTGATAAACTTTCTACGGGTTTACTTGTCCACATACATACCGGCCAAGATATAAACCCTTCTGTCATTCCGGCGGTCCTCTTCTTCGAGAACCTTCAACTATGGCCTTCTGGATTCCCCCGGCGAGCCAACCGTCTTTTCACCTGAAAGACGGCCGAATCATCCGAGATTCTAAATCCTGCCACAATCCCGTAATCATCCCACACAGGATGTCTCAGGGTCGCATTTGAGTGTTTTCACCCAAACACGACGGCATTATACTAAAATTATACCTGCCTGTCAACAATTTTCGGCAATTTATACAATCTTAAATAAGGATTTTTTATTTTTAACTTCAAAACGTAGGGGCAGTTCGAGAACTGCCCTATTCAAAAATGCGCCGGGTGGCAGTCTCAAAGCCGAAGGCTTTGGGGATGGCTTGCGCCGTCATTGCGAGGAGTTGCCCTTTAGGGGGCGAGCGACGCGGCAATCTCCACCTCCCTGTCGTTCCCGCAAAAGCGGGAATCCAGAAATAATAACCCAAAACGTAGGGGCAACCCCGCGTGATTGCCCTACTTGTCCTCTTTTTTTATTGAACAACATCCTTGAAGATGTATCATAATACTATGGTAAAGACTCGAGAACAGGCAATGGAAATAGCAACGTTGGCCCGAAACAGGCTCCATGATATTTATGGACAGCGTCTGCGCGCTGTTTATCTTTATGGCTCTGCCGCCCGCGACCGATTGACTCCGGACAGTGATATCGATATAGCGGTTATTCTCGATAAGATAGCAAATCGTTTCGAAGAGCATAAACGCACAAGCAAATTAGGTTCGGACATCAGCCTCGACCATAACACGGTCGTACTCTTTTTCTTCGCCGAGGAAAAGGACCTCCAAACAGACCGGTTCGCCATACACAGGGCAATAAAAACAGAAGGGATTCGTGCATGACGGAGGAAGCACAGCTCCATTTCGAAAGGGCCGCCGAGTGTGTCGAAGACTCACGGATTCTTCTCGATAATAAACGGCCTGCCGCCGCAGTCGCCCGCGCATATTATGCCATGTTTCATGCTGCTACCGCGGCATTGGCTGCTAAAGATATAAAGCGCAGTTCACACCGCGGAGTCTTATCGGCGTTCGGCCAGCATCTTGTCAAGACCGGCCTGATTAATAAAAAATTCCACTTATATTTAAGAGAAGCATTTGAATTACGCCAGCAGACTGATTATGACCCGATAGTCGATGTTAAAATAAAACAGGCAAAAGAAATCCTCAAACAGGCTGTGGATTTCGTCGATGCGTGCAAAAAGTTCTGTAAATAAACCTTTTCAATAATGTTTTTCCCCTTTTTCCTTTTGCCTTTTTACTTACTTTACGTTATCCTTCCACCAAAGGCGCGATATATCTGCAAGCGAAACACTTCTTTGAATCGTCCGTCTGTCATTCCCGCTTTTGCGGGAAGTCATGTGTTCTTTAGAAGTAGGTAATTGAGTCTAATATTGATGGCTAAGGTGCTTAAACCATGTAAATGCGTTCATTGTCTTAAGTACTGTGACAGCCCAACGTCTGACCATGTTTTCCCCAAGTCATGGTATCCTGATACAACACCACAAGATATGGAAAAGTGGCAAATTCCTTCATGTGAAAATTGTAACACTGAATACAGCAAAATAGAAAATGATCTACTGCAAAGATTTGGTATGTGCGTTGATCCTGACAGTATTGCGTCTAAGGGTATAGCAGATAAAGCTCTCAGAGCAGTCGACTCAAAGTGTGGTCGCGATGAAAGGGATAAAGAGAAACGCTCTCGTAGTCGACATAGGCTTCTTCAGACCGTGATGCCTGTAAGTTCCCTTGACCTCAGAGGTGTTCTGCCTGACAAGAATCCTCAGACTATATCAGAAGAATCTTTAGGCATTCTAATCCCTGCCGATGAACTCAAACGCATGGGAAATAAGTTCATTCGTGGAATCACATTCGTTGCAAGCAAGGCTTATATTGACAGTCAACATGAGGTCTCTATTTTCTTTGCACATGAAAAAAATTGTCAGTTCATCGTGCAGACGCTAAATCAGCATGGAAAGCGTTATGATCGTGGACCCGGCATTGTGATTGAGTATGCTCCCTCTCCAGATGACCCACAAAGCGGTCTGTATTACATTGAAATCTGGAATAAAGTCTATATGTACGGAACAGTGATCCCAAAGAGGGACGTGTAAGAATAGGAAAGAAAGGGCAAAATGTAAAATTGCAGATTCACCTGCGGCGGATAAATCCGCCCAAATCCGGACGATATAGTGTATTAAAGAAGCAACAGGAACTTCTTATACATAAAGAAAAACTGTGTATGCAAACAATTCGCACACTCTACAAGACTAAGGTACAAAATGACAAAAGACAGCCATGAAATCAGAGATCCTATACATGTATTCGTGCGTTTGGATACAGACGAGCGTAAGGTGCTTGATTCCCGCCCTTTTCAAAGACTCAGACATATCCATCAACTTGCAACAACATATCTCTTGTATCCCGGCGCAACACATCGCCGATTTGAGCATTCTTTAGGAGTAATGGAGCTTGCAAGCCGAGTTTTTGATGTCATCACGGCAGATGAGAATATACACGATCAAGTCAGAGATATAATGCCCAATAAAGATCAAAAGACATATTGGCGAAGAGTTCTTCGGATGGCTGCTCTATGTCATGATCTTGGCCATTTGCCATTTTCCCATGCGGCAGAAAAAAAGTTATTACCTGAGGGGTGGGATCATGAGCGTATGACAGCAGAGATTATCAGAAGCAAGGAAATGAAAGGAATTTGGGAAGACAAATTAACAATGCCTCTGAAAACAGAGCAAATTGTAAAAGTGGCATTAGGGCCAGAAGATGCTGGAAAACTTGGCTTGAAATTTAGTGACTGGGAAACCATACTTTCGGAAATAATTACAGGTGATACATTTGGCGTTGACCGTATGGATTATTTACTGCGTGATTCACTCCACGTGGGTGTCGTTTACGGCAAATTTGACCATTATCGTCTTATCGACACATTACGCATTCTTCCGAAAAGCGAAGGAACAAATGATTCAAGAGAACCTGTTTTGGGCCTGACTGCTGGTGGACTTCAATCAGCAGAAGCATTATTATGGGCTCGATATTTCATGTTTAGCCAAGTTTACCT
>JASFMF010000092.1:0-6588 GCA_050117705.1 Phycisphaerales bacterium | reverse complement strand
AGAACAAAGCATTTCGGTTTATCGAGACAATTTATCGACACAGAAAGAGCGTCTTACCGGCCGGGCGGAAACAGCGCGTTTGGAATTAGAGGGATTGCTGACTGAGAAAGCCCAAAACGAAGCGCGTATGGGTGATATCGAAAAAGTGCTGGATGAATTGAAGGAGAGCCTGGAATCCAAACGTAAAAAAAGTGAGGAAATAGACGATTCTTTAAATGCAGACAACAAGCGGTTGGCTCACAGTAAAGAGGTGCGAAGCGCGCTGAATAGTGAGCTGGCGATATTGACGGATATGGAGAAGAGGTACGAGGGACTTAAAGCAGGTGTAAAGAGTATTTTGCAAGGACGGTTAGCCGGTGATAGTCGTTTTGATTATGTAGAAGGGATACTGGCAGAGAAAATTGAAACCGGTATCGAATACGCCAATGCTGTTGAAGCGGCCCTTGAAGGCTGGACGGATGCTCTTGTGATAAACAGCACGGACAGGATGCTGGCTGATACGGAAACGGCACAAAAACTTGAGGGTAGAGTGAATTTCATAAGCCTTGACAGGTTAGAACCGTTCCTGGAGAAAAATGACTGGTCGGAATTTACCTGTATAAAAGGCAGGCTTGTCGAATTTGTTAAGTTTGACAGTAAATACGCGCAACTTGCCTGGAAACTGCTTGGTAAAACGCTGATTGTTGACTCGATTAAAGATGCAATTGAACTGGCTCTCCAAATGGGCAGTGATTACAAGTTTGTTACTTTGAAAGGCGAGTTCTTAAGTAACGATGGGATTATAAAGCTTGGGCCTTTGGGTAAAGCGACGGGATTGATATCACGTAAAAGCCGGTTACGTCAATTGCAGGAGACCATCGATAATATCAGCTCTGAAATCGAAGCCGTTGAAAACCAAATCGAATCGAATGGTCAGACGAAAACACATTTGGATGAGCTTTGTAAGGAGCTACGGACGGCTACTTATGAAGCGAATACCGAGAAGATGCAGGTGACCTCGAAGCTCAGTGTGATAGAACAGAATATTAAACGGTTACGACAGGAAGAACCGTTGATAGCCAGTGAGATTGACCTGCTTGCAGAGCAGATAGCCCAGTCAGTACAGAAAGAATACGACTCGAAGCAAAAATTGCAGGAACTGGAGGTTGTGAACAGTCAAAGGACGGAGCATATTGAGGAGCTTGAGGCGAAATATGCCGAGCAAAAACAACAGCAGCAAACGCTGACAAACAAACATACCGATTTGAAGATTGCTCTGGGTCAGATTACAGAGCAGTGTAAGGCACTGAAACAGATAATTACATCTTTAACAGGCCAGAAACAGGAGAACCGGGCGGCCGCCGAGACGGCGGAAGAAGAAATTCGAAATTGCAGTGTGCAATTGAAAGAAGCTCAGAGGGACATCCTTAAATGTGAAACAGAGGTGTCGGAGCTGTTTGTTCACAAAGAGGAGAGTCAGGAAAGCAGCCGGGCATTACATCAGGAGATTGAAAAGCTGCTTGAACAGAGAAAAGAAACAGAACAGCTTATCCGTCAGAGCCGCTCGGAGAAGGATGAAACCGAGCAAAAGATTAATGAGCTTAAAATTGAGTTAAGCCAATTAGAGGTGAGACAGCAGGATTTGGTTGAGAGGGTGCAGGAACAATTGCAGATAGATTTGGCCGAGGCTTATAAGGATTATCAGGAAGAAGATGTTAACTGGGATGAGCTGAAAGAGCAAATAGCTGAATTGAGAGGTAAGATTGAGCGGCTTGGTAATGTGAATATTGATGCAATAGATGAACAGGAAACTCTTGAGAAACGTCATAGCTTTTTGAGTAAACATGTTGAGGATCTCAACAGCAGCAGGGCACAACTTCAGCAATTAATAAACCGCCTTAATAAAAAGAGCAGAGAGAAGTTCCGGCAGACCTTTGATGAAATAAGAGTAAATTTCCAGAGTATTTTCAGGAAGCTGTTCGGTGGTGGAAAAGCCGATATGATGCTTGATAATGATGAAGATATCCTTGAAGCGGGGATAGAGATAATAGCACGTCCTCCCGGCAAGGAGACTCGGAGTATATCACTGCTTAGCGGCGGCGAAAAGTCGATGACGGCGCTTGCATTGCTGTTTGCGGTTTTTAAGTCCAAGCCTTCGCCGTTCTGTTTCCTCGATGAGGTCGATGCGGCTCTGGACGAGGCGAATAATGAGCGTTTCAATATGCTGGTTCGAGAATTCCAGAAAGATTCTCAGTTTGTCATAATCACCCATGCCAAGCGCACAATGAGCATTGCAGATGTTCTGTTTGGAATTACCATGCAGGTTAGAGGTGTTAGTAAGAAGATAAGCGTCCGCTTCGGTGAGTATGAAGAGGAAACAGCCGCGGTCGCGTGATGCATTACTTTGTTTGTGAAGATTAGTGTTTCTACCAGGCTATATCTTTGCTTTTGAAGACAGGGCCGTCTTCACAACACATTTTATAAACTGTCTCGTTGGAGTTTTCAACTTTGCATTCGACCGCGCAGCCTTGGCATAAACCAATGCCGCAGGCCATCCGGCGTTCCATGCTTATCTGGCAGTCAATTTTTTTGTCTTCGGCTATTTCAGCTAATCTTGCAAGCATCGGCTCAGGACCGCACCCATAGATGATCATGTCGTTATTAGCTTTATGATTTCGTTCTATCCATTCTGTGAGGCAGTCGGTGACAAATCCCTTATATCCTGCCGAACCGTCGTCAGTGGCTACAAGTGATTCTATGCCGTATTTGGCGAACTCAGATAATGAGAATCCGAGCTGTTGTGAGATTTTGTCAAGCCGCCCTTCAAACGGTAGTTCGGTTGAGGTTTTTGCGCCTGCGAAGGCAATAACATTGATGTTGTTATATTGTGAATTGAGAACCTTTGCCAAATGCTGTAGTGGGGGGGCTCCCATTCCTCCTGAAACCAAAAGGGCGGTCTTAGTACTATCAGGGATTGTGAAGCCATTTCCTAATGGGCCTATTATACTGGGAGAGTTGCCTGCTGATAAGGTTGTCATTCGTAATGTAGCCGGGCCTACAACACAATAAAGAAGTTCAGCAAAGGTCGTGTCGTCATTGGCAGTGATGTCAGTAAAGGCAAAGGGTCTTCGTAATAATATGTTACGTTCTGCGGCATCGCGCAGTTCTTCGGGTATTTTTTCTGCAGGTGGTGCAGCGGTACCGGAAAGATCCAATTCGACGAATTGACCTGGCTTGAAATCAGCAAAGGCTTTTGCGCCTTGCTCAACAAACTGCAATCCAAGCTTATAAAATCGTTGTCCGATTTGTTTGTTTGAAGTGACAGTTGCCTCAAACAAACCTTTATCTACGGATGAGCAACCTTCCGACATAATCAGCGATGATCCCTCTCACAATAAACCTTCAAAAACTTTGACACCGTCCACCACTTTGCAGACATGAACGGCATATTTATCCGCAAAATCAGGTCTGCTGCGTGGGTAGGCCATATCGACAGCCTGCTTTACTGCTTCGACACTTTCAGCAAGAACCAAAGCGCCGGAAGCCCCTTTGTCACCGCCTCCTAACATACGCTCTCCTAAAACACCCGGTATTGTGCGGACAATATCGCACATTGTTTCCAACTCCGGGCCGGATATTTTGTAATCGTCTCGTAGGCCGACGCCGTCTTCTCTGAATATTCGTCCAACTGTTTCAATGTCGCCTGCTTTCCAGGCTTCGAGCATTTTATAAAACCGGTTTTGGGCTTCGAAGATGTATTTCAGCCGGTCGCATAAATCCGGTTGTTTTTCGCCGAACTCAGCCATAATTTTTTTATAGACTTGTTTATCTTTTATATCTGCAAGGCAGGATATGTCATAACTGGCTTTTTGTAATATCGAGACGAGCTGCTCGCATTCGGCGCGTCTGATTTTGTAGGTTGATTTTTCCAGGCCGGGACGCTCGGTGGCTGTATCGAGGACAACGATGCGGAAATCACTGGCTCCGCTTCCGATGGGGACGTAATCTATGGTTCTTTTAGTGGGATTGTAATATGTTCCCATACCCTCACGGGCGAACATTATCATTATTTGGTCGAGCTGGCCGCAGGGCGAGCCAATATAGTCGTTTTCCACGGCTTGGGCCAGGTCAACGATGTGCATTTTATCTTCTATTTCGATATTGTTGGCGTCGAACAGAGATAAAATCAGATTCAGGCTCAAAGAAGCCGAACGGCTCATTCCGCCGCCAGGGATGTTGCCATAGATAACGCCATCGATTCCCTGTGAGAGTTTATAACCTTCCCGTCTTAGAATATATTCGACGCCATACGGAAATCGCCCCCATGTCTGAGCTATACCGGCTGACTTAGGCTCAGGAACGTTTCCAAGTTCGAATTCGATAACGCCATCATCAACGAAATTTCCACTAAAAAGCCTGACTTTGTTAGTGCCGTTAGGTTTATAGGCCACCCAGATAAATCGGTCGGTTCCAACTCCGAATAATTCAGTGCCGTTGTAGTCACCGTGCTCGACACCCAGGCAGAACCTCGAAGATGTTCGCCTTATCTTGCCGTCCTTTATATCGATAGCGTTATCTTTTGCGAGCTTGGAGATAGTATCTAAAGCTGCTTTTCCCTCTTGCGTTAGCTCCATTCTTAGATTCTCACTTTCATTACTTTAACAGGCCAATCGGGCTAAACAGTACGTATAGAGCCAAGGTAATTATTACAACGATAACACCGGCGATCTTGGCACCGTTGGAAGAGCGAAGGTCCAGATTCGTTTGCTGCCTGAATTCAATAGGTTGGGCCAGAGGCTTTAACAATGTAATTATAGTCATTACAACTAAACAAATCCCAAAACAAATCGCCATGCGATTGAGGAATTGAATTTCCGGGCCGATTTTGTATTTTCCGAGCAGGTACATTCCACCGTAGGAAACGATATTGGTCAGCAGCCCAATTACGCCGGCGATAGGTGGGGCTTTTCGTACAATCAGTCCAAAGACGAATACTGCCAAAATACCTGGCGATATTAGACCCTGACTCTCTTGAATGATAGTGAAGATACTATTGCTGATTCTTGGGTCGCCTAACTTCGGCGCCAGCCATACGGCAATAATCGAGAACACCACAACGCATATCCGGCCAAGCAATACAACGCCCTTTTGCCCAGCCTGGGGACTGATGTATTTTTTGAAAACATCCATTGTGAAAATTGTTGAAGCTGCATTGAGCATCGCTGCCAGAGAACTGACAATCGCTCCCAGTAAGGCTGCCAGAACGAAACCAACCAGGCCCGTTCTCTGAGGCAGGACGCTGCTGAGCAGTTGCCCCAGAGCCGTGTCATATTTGTAGGCGATGAACTTCTCACTCGTGACATTGACGTTGGCCGCTTCTGCGGCATTCATTACAGATTCGTTGTATACCTGTAATTCGACCGCCAGTTCAGGAAAGGCCGATTTCCATGATTTATCATCTGACTCAAATACGGTGTATTCTGCTAACTCCAGACCATCAAGCTTGGCCTGCGTTATAGGAAGAACGAAGGGATTCTTTGCCTTGATAGCTTTTTGAGCAGCATCATCAGAATAGACAGCAAGCATGAATCTACCTCCGGGCCAGTTAGCGACGGCATCTTCCCCCGGTGCTTGTGCAAGCTCGACCATATTAGTGTTTTCATTGGCCATCATGTACTTAGCAATCACAGGGGCATTGTCACCTACTGATTGGTTCTGCATATCTTTAGAAAAGAGATTGAAGGCTATTATGCCCGGAATCACTACAACAAATGGAATCAGAAGTTTCATGAACGCTGAGAAGACAATACCTTTTTGTCCCTGAGATAGTGACTCCGAGGCCAGGGTACGCTGGGTGATATACTGGTTCAGACCCCAATAATAGAAATTTGGAATCCAAAGACCCAGCATTAACGCGGTGCAGGGAAGCACTTTATCATCTTTAGGTAGGAACATATTCATACGTACCTTATTCAACTCCCAGAAACGGTCGATTGCGCCAGTATCTTGTGAAAAGGCCTTCAACCCTACTGCACCGGTTTTAACATTTTCCACAAAGGCAAGCTCATCTGTTGTGGCGCCAAGCTTCTTGAATGCGTATATCATTACAATCGCACCGCCTAAAATCAGTGCACTTCCCTGAATCAAATCAGCCCAGGCACAGGCCTTCAATCCACCGGCAGTGACATACACCATTGCAATGAAGCCAATCACTATCGCTGCATTTTGGATTGATACATGATAGCCCATCTTACCGGCCATTGTGTTGACCGTTAGTGCTCCGGAATATGTTACCGAGCCAAGCAACAGCATATAAATAAATAATGTCGCTACCGCCATAATTGTTCGGGCAGTGGCGTTGTAGCGTACTTCAAGAAATTCAGGCATTGTATAGATGCCGGCCCGCAGGAAATAAGGCAGAAATGCAAACGCCACGACCACAAGTGTAATGGCAGCCATCCATTCATAGCTTGCAATAGCAAGTCCGACGTGACTGGCTGCATTACCGCTCATACCGACCAATTGCTCTGAAGAGATGTTAGCGGCAATCAGTGAAAATCCGATTAGCCACCATTTCAAACCACGACCGGCCAGGAAGTAGTCCTCGCT
>JASFMF010000091.1:0-6591 GCA_050117705.1 Phycisphaerales bacterium | reverse complement strand
AATTGTCCGGGTTGATGTGAAAGTGGGTTTTATATTGTGGTTTTAGTATCTTTAAGATACGCATTTAATAAAGTGCGATAATTTTATATAAGGGGGTAAGCACCATGTCGTTGCTTGTAGATAAAGTCATTAATAATCTTTCCGAAAGAAATCTGATACCAGAGTTTCCTGAGGGATTCAATTTTCCGCTTCCCGCGATAAACAAGGTCGAGCTGTATCTGTCCTTTTACGGCAACGACCGCTGCGCGCACTGCATTACAAATTCGGGCCCGGACAGAAAAGAGATTTTGAGTCCCGACGATACCCGGCGTGTTATCGAGAATGTAGCGAACTATTCCATCATTACCCGCCTGGGTAGTATTTTCGGGGGCGGGAATTTCAGATTTGGCCGGCCTGACAGATGTAAAGAGTTAGACGGGCTTTCGAAGCCGCCGGACGGAATGACAGAAGAATCGATACAGGAATATGTCGATTGTCTTGCGGGCAGGGGATATACTTCCGAATGGGTAAAGGGGGATGTTGCGGTCAAGCTTAATTTCGGACGTCCATCGGTGCGCATCAGCGGCGGTGAGTTCTATACATGGCCCCATGTTTTAGATGGGAGAAAGGTACCTGAAGACGAGCGTCTTACTTATCAAAAGCAGCTATTGGATAATATGCGCGCTCTGCTTCCGGAGTATGACATATTTATTCTTACGAACGGCCGATTTGCTGAAGACGACGATAAAACCGAGCGTGTTATAGGACACTGGGCGGGGGAGCAAACACCAGCCGGGGGAAGAACCCGTATATGCATATCAGTTGATATTTTTCACAGTCCGCCTAAAGGAAGCACGCTGGAACAGATGCTTGAAAGAATATGGGCCGCCAGCAGGCGGGCGGGCCTTGGGGCGCCGTTTCTATATGGGGTGACAAATCACCAGATAGCGCTTGTAGGACGGGCACTGGAAACGTTCGGGAACTATGATAAATGCGAGCCAGAGTTCAAAAATGTTTCGGGCAGCTGCTTCAATCCGTCTCAAGACATTGTGCTCGACCCTGTTGACCTTGCCGCTATGAACGGCTGCAGGGAATTGAAGGGATTCATCTGCGAAACCGAAAAGGGCACAATGTTTGTCAACAATATTATAGTTATGCCATCGGGCCGGCTGGCTTACTGTTGTGTTTGTGTTGGTGATTTCGGTGATTTCGTGAACGATCCAGAAGAGTGTATGAAAAATTGCATGAGAGACCCTATAGCTATGATGCTCAGGCATAAACTGACGGCGGCCAGCCTTCTTAATACCGCCGCGCAGATGGACCCGACAATCAAATTGTTCAAGGAAGGCGAGAACGCTGCGGTGACGGGCTCGACATGTTACCAGCTCCTAAGCGGGAAAAGAGTGAGCTGAATTCAAACCCAAGACGCAAGACATAAGACCTCAGACTGAAATAAATAAAAGTTGAGAACTAAGATGCAAAATTGAGGCATCGTTGCGCGATGGTTTTTCATTTTTTTCTTGTCTTAGGTGATAATCTCAATAGCAAAATAATTGGCAAAGGCAGTGAAATTCGTACAACATTGGTTCAAATCGGGACTTAAGAGCACCCAAAAAAGATGGCACGGCCATAGCGCCGCCATTAGCACTGTCAATAACTCTGCTATAGCTAACGAAAAGGAAACGTAAACGTAAAAGAAAGTAAAGATAATACGTATTCGAATACGAATGAGTAATCTCTTTCTTTTTCGAGTTCGCTTCGAGTCTTCGGCCAATCCGCCGCTGCGTTTAAAACCCCACCCCGCAGCTTGTTTTTATGAGGAAGAATGAGATATTATGGCGAAGATGCGATTATAGGACATTGTGGGGATATGGGGAAAAAAATTATAAATGGGGGCAATTGGGCAGGCCGGCAAACGTGCTGATGGCCGATAACTAAAGTGTTGAGCAATAATTATAACAAGTGTTTGACTGTTATTTCGGCGTTGGTTAAAATGCTGGACTGTCTGCCCCCATGCTTTCTTGCGAAAGCAGGAGTGGGGGCTGCGCAGATTGGCCGTGAAAAAGTAAATCCGGCGGAGAAGGGAGTTGATTATGGCAGGTAAGGATATGGTGACAAAGAGTAATGAAGTTCGAGCGAAGGGCCGGAGGATAGAGGCGGTCGGACGAGCGCCCGCAGGGGGTCTGCGCCGGGAGGATACACCTGCGGCGGTACGCAGTATGCCGGAATCGCTTGCGGCCGAAGCGGCGGTATTAGGCTCGATGATTATAGACCCGGAGTGTATCGGGGACGTTATCGAGATTGTTGAAATGCAATCATTCTATCGGTTGGAACATCAGTATATCTTCGATGCTTTGATTGCACTTTATGAAAAGCACAGGAGTCAAGGTATAGATGCGGTGCTGCTTCGGGATGAGCTTGAGAAACGCAAGCAGCTAAAAGAAGTTGGAGATGTTGAGTATATAGCGAAAATTCTTGACTCTGTGCCGTCGTCGGCCAACGCGCTCTATTATGCTGGAATCGTCAGGGATAAATTGATTATGCGCGAGATTATTCAGGCAACGACCGAGATTCTCAACGACGCATACGACGAGGCGGGAGAGCCGAACGAAAAGATTGATGAGGCCGAGCGTAAGATTTTTGAGATTACAGATAAAAAGATAACTGGTTATGCTGTGGGCCTGAAGGATTTAGTTACACGCGCCTATGAGCTAATTGAAAAACGCGAGGGCAGCTATATTACAGGGCTGCCTACGGGTTATTACGAGCTTGATGATATGACGTGCGGGCTGCAGAACGGCGAGATGATTATTATCGCCGGCAGGCCGAGTATGGGAAAGACTTCTCTTGCATTGAATATCGCAGAGCATATCGGGCTGATGGAGAAGATTCCGGTTGCGATATTCTCATTAGAGATGGGCAGGCAGCAGTTGGCCGAGAGGTTTTTATGCAGCAGCAGTGGTATTGACGCCCAGCTTGTAAGGAAGGGGATGCTCAGTACCGAGCATTATCAGAAGCTGGTCGAGATATGCGGGACGTATTCCGAGGCCCCGATATTTATCGACGACACTGCGGCACTGACACCGCTGGAGCTTCGCGCCAAGGCCAGAAGATTGCGGAGCAGACATGGTATAAAGTGTATTTTAGTGGATTATCTGCAGTTAATGCACCTGGGGGCAAAGCGGGTCGAATCACGCCAGCAGGAAATCACCTCGATATCGAGATATGTCAAGGCGCTGGCAAGGGAACTGAACATTCCGGTTATTGTGATGAGCCAGTTGAATCGTTCTCCGGAGGGCAGGGAGGGACACAGGCCAAGGATGAGTGATTTACGCGAGAGCGGCAGTATCGAGCAGGATGCCGATGTCATTATGCTGCTGCACCGCGAGGATTATTATCATCGCGGCCAGGAGGATTATGAGCCGAACAATACCGCTGAGCTGATAATAGCCAAGCAGCGTAATGGGCCGACCGGAAATGTAAAACTGACTTTCAGGGAAAAAGTTACTCGGTTTGAAAATGCTTCACGCATAGAGCAGACCGCAGACGGAGGAGTACCGTTTTAGCCCGCTTTGTGGCGAGGCAAGTGTAAATACATTTTAATTGCTTTTGTGACAGGATTCACGATATATGAGAGACAGGATGCTAAAAACAAGATACAGAAAACAAAAAACGATATTGATTGTCCTTGTTCAGGTTATGCTTTTGTGTTTGTGGGCGGATTATGCGTTTGCCGCCGGTGCCACGGACAGCAACGGCAAAAACGTAATCAAGTCGATTAGTTTTGTTAACAACCATGCGATCAAGAGCAGTACCCTGAGGAAGAAGCTGGATTTCAAGGTGGGCGACTACCTGGACCCGATTCTTGCCGAGGCGTACAGGAGGACCATAGTCGAGTTTTACAGGAAAAAGGGATATGCTTATGTGAGCGTGTCGCTGGATGGTAGTATGCTGCAGCAGGGGGACATTGTTTATATATTAAATGAGGGGCCGAGAGTCAAAATCGGCTCGGTGAATTTTGTGGGGAATAAGTCTATCAAGACCTCATCGCTTAGAGGGGTCGTAAAGACAAAAAAGAGGAAGGCATATTTTTGGCCGAGATACTATGTCGAGGAGGTGCCCGCCGAGGATGTGGCGAGACTCCAGGACATCTACTATCAAAAAGGATTTCTCGATTACGAAATATTCGTTAAAAAAGAAATTACCCAGGACAGAAAAAAGGTGCATATTACTTTCGTGATAGATGAGGGGCCGGGCTATGCGGTTAAGAAAATTTCTATTTTGGGTAATGAGTACTTCGATGATGACAGGCTGCGCGAAGGTCTGGAGATGGGAAGCGGGGAGATTTTCAATAAGCGAAAAGCTGATTTACAGGAGAAGAAAATCCTCAAGCTTTATCGTGAGAACGGCTTTATGAATGCGGTGGTTCTACAAAGACACCGATTTGTGCCCGATGCTAATGTTGTAGATGTCGAATATAGTATAAATGAGGGCACTCAATTCAGGATAGGCAAGGTTGATATAACGGGTAACGAACAAACACAGGACAAGGTTATCCGGCGCGTGCTGGACGAGTATGGTTTTTTGCCGGGTCAGCTTTATAATGCCGATTTGGCACCCAGAGAAGGTAACGGCGATTTGGAGAAAAATCTCCAGGCGATGACAATGGCCGAAGAGGTGATTATAAGGCCTGCAGTGCCTGAGGACAAGGCGGCCGACCGAAGAGATGTCAAGGTAAGTATTACCGAGGGCCAGACAGGCTCATTAATATTCAGTGGAGGTGTCTCAAGCGACAGCGACGTTATCGGCCAGGTGATATGGGAGCAGCGTAATTTCGATATTTCGGACTGGCCTGAGAATTTTGGGGAATTCATATCCGGCCAGGCCTTCAAAGGCGCCGGACAAAGTTTGAGACTTGCACTGGAGCCGGGAACCATATACAGCCGGTATTCGGTTTCGTTTACCGAGCCGTACTTTAGGGACAAACCCGTTTCATTAGGGGTTGAAGGCTCGAGCTCGACCAGAGAAATTGACAGACGCGGTCAGCACCAGTTTTATGATGAAGGGAGGGATAAGGGATATGTAGGGTTCGAGAAGCGATACGAAAACAAGTGGCGGAGAAATATCAGCTTCAGGGCTGAAAATGTTAATATTAACGATCTCTATATAAATGCCCCGCAGGAGGTGAGGGATTTTAAAGGTTATACCTTCCTTACCGGAGTCAGGGTCGGTTTTGGAAGAGATATGAGGGATAACAGGTTTAACCCGAGCGAGGGTTATAATTATAATGTAGGTTACGAACAGGTCACCGGTGACGAATCTTTCGGTATATTGGAAGGCAGATACGTTATGTTCAAAACTCTTCATGAGGATTTGCTTGAGCGAAAAACCGTTTTGGCGACAAAGTTTCTCGGGGCGACTACGTTAAGTTACGCTCCGCCGTTCGAGAGATTCTACGCCGGTGGAACCGGTACTTATGGTATCAGAGGTTTTGAGTATCGGGGTATTAGTACAAGAGGTCTTCAGACGGGTCTGGCCAATCCGCAGCGCGAAGACCCGATAGGCAGCGAATGGATATTTTTAGCTAATACCGAAGTAACCGTTCCTCTGGTGAGTGACACTTTTGGAGCATTGTTCTTTGTGGATAGTGGTGCAATAGATACCGGCGGATATCGGGCTTCGATCGGCGCGGGCATACAAATACTAATACCACAGTGGTCCGGAGCGGTACCAATGAGGTTCGAATTTGCTACGCCGTTCATGAAAGATGACGACGATGAAACGCGCGTTTTCAGTTTCTCTATGAGAGGGCTGTTTTGAGATTATAAAATACAGGATTAAAGAAGAAAGGATGACTTATGAAGACCAGAATTATGCTTTTAGTTTGTTTGATAGTTATCGTCATTTTAGCGGTAGGTTACGAATACAACCAGGCCCAGGCGGCCGGGTCCTCTTCTGCGAAAATTGGTGTTGTCAGCATTATGAAAATTTTCCGTGACTGCAGGAAAAGCACTTTACACAGGAATGAGGTTATCAGTGAGCAAAATAGAATAAAAACCGAACTGGAGTCACTTTCCAAGCAAATCGCAGCCCAGGAAGCGGGTCTCAGGGCGTTAAGGCCGGACAGTATTGATTATATGGCGCAGCGTAAGGAATTGATTGATAAGCGCTCCAGCCTGGATGCCCAGCAGGAATTCAACAGGGAACGGATGGTGTTAAAAGAATACACCTGGAGCAAAACATTCTATACGGAGATTCTGAAAGTCACGTCTGAAATAGCAAGGGAAAAGGGTCTGGATTTGGTATTGGAGCAGGACCAGATTGATCTTCTTCCTTTGGGCGTTAATGATATTATGAGGACCATCAGTACTAATATAGTGCTATACAGCAGCGGGTGTGTGGATATTACTTCGGATGTAATGGCGCGGATCGATAAATGATATTTGAAAACAGGAAACAAATATACAAAAGGGATATCCGGTATCTGGTGCTGTGAACAAAAAGCAGCTTATGATGCACTTGATATTTGATGTACGTGAAAAAGTAATTTATTATATTGTAGGTGGCGGGTAATTTATTAGTCATTTTACCAACAACCACATTTAACATTTT
>JASFMF010000090.1:0-6667 GCA_050117705.1 Phycisphaerales bacterium | reverse complement strand
TGAAAGACTACCGGCTTAACAAACCTGCCAGCGGGGGTAATTTGAAACGTGTCCGTCATTAACTCGCACTTGGGATAAAATCCAATATCATCACCCGAATTATTTGTAAGAGTCAGAATTGTATACCAGAACCGCCGCGGGGCTCCAATGTTACCAGCAGACACAGTAATTTGCTGTGGATGGGTGAATTCAACATCTACCGTCCATTGACCTGGAGCAGGAATAATAGCCGGTTTGGGTGCAGCAGAACAAACACAGGTTATTAAGAAAAAGATCGACAATATACCATAAACAGAGCTTTTCATCTTATGGCCCTCATCAGAAATTGACACAAATTGCCCTTTATGAAACCTTAATAAGCATTCCAAACATCATTTTACACTAAAAACGGCTAAAAACCAAGAAGATTTTGCACATTATCTGAACTAATATAGCAAAAATGAAGGTAATAGTGTCAGGCTGTTGAAATTAGGGAATATAGGCAAAGGCGATGTGGTTAAATATATAGTAAAAGTTCCGATAAATTCGGAAAAATCTAACAAAAAACAGAAAAACTCACTTTTTCCAACCACTGCTCTGCCAGCAACCAACCGGTTAATTAGTAGCCGGAATAGAACATAGTTGATTTAGCAAATTTGTTCAAAAAACAAGGGCTTATATTGATTGATTCGATATAAGCTCTTTTATTCTTTTAAGAGTATCGCTACGTTACTTACTTCATTAAAGCAGTTGCAAAAGCTTTCAACTGTTTGGAGTCTATTTTTGTAGTACCTGTTTTCTTTTGAAGCTCTTTTACAAATTGTATCGCTATTTGAGTTAAAACCGCGCCGGGCCTGGGATAAGCGGCTACGATATAATGGGGCCCTGGTGCCGATTCTCCCGCTTCCTGTTCCAATTCGGCTCTGAGGTTATCCGGAGATATTAATGAATTTGCATACTGGAAGATAACCTTATCCATTGCCTTATATACCTGTTTGCTTTCTTTGGTCAGGCCGTAATAATCAAGAAGCTGGGCGAAAACATAATTGGAGGTTGTATATACATCCTGTCCCTGTTCCGATTCAACCTGGCCTCCATCCTTTGTCCGGCACATGGCCCAGCCCATGTAAGTCTTGTTATTGTTATAGATTGTCTTGAGGATTTTTTTGGCCCTGTCATCAGATATAAAAGGCTCTTCGCCCATTGCAATTAATGCCCACAAGGCATCCAACTGATTAGTCCAGACATCCGTGTTCTTTTTTCCGGTAACGGGGTCATAGCAGGTGACATAATACTGTAATCTTTTGCCGCGGCGGTTTTTAATGTCGGTCCACAATTTATCAAAAATCTCAGAGGCGTTTTCAAAGCACTTTTCGTATTGCTCTTTGGCAGCTTTATCCTCCATCATCTCGGCCATGATAATCATAGCTTTACAGCCGGCCATGAAAATAGTCACATCGTAGGCATCTATGCCGAAAAGAGTCAGGTTATCAAAAGTGTTTTTAACTTCATTGGGGTAACCTTCAGGAACACCGTCTCCGTCGATATCATATGTTTCAAGAAAATCAAAACCGAACTTAAGTGTTTTCCAGTTCTTCTTTAAAAAGTCAATATTGCCGGTGAATTTGACATTACGCAGCACTCTTGTGGCCAGCTTGGGGAAAAGGTCAACCCAATAATTATTATTGTACCATGCGTAATCACTGACATTACGCAAAGCATGGCCTTTTGGTAAGGCACCCAAATCATGTGCGACACTGCCTTTAATCTTGAAAGTATCCTTTATCTGAGTCAGCGATACGCCCTCGTATTCTTCCGGATAGTCTTCGAAATGCTGCCGGGCTTCAGTAAAAGATGCATGGAGATGATAATACCTGTCCTTTAGGTCTTCGGCCTGAATCGAGTTTATGAAACTCTGGCAAAGCTCTTCCTCAATATTAGGAAAGAGTATAAGCATTACCATCGAATACCAATCTACATCCGAAGGATTGATATAAGCGTAATCGAAACATTCGAGGAACCTTGCGGTATCGTTGCCCTTCTTGTCCTCAACCCATACCGCAGCATTCGATAACGGAAAACTAAACTCGTTCAAAATCAACCTGAGAAGTCTCAATGCGCCGGGCCTGTCATTTTTATAGGAGGGACTTTTTCGTATAAGGTCAAATATCCGGCCCTGAATGGTTATTGTTCTATTCAGCCATTTAGGGTAATTATCCAGAGCGACCTTTACCATATCAATAGCCCTGGTGTTTTTATTCTTGAAGCTCTTAACATATTTACGTTCAAACTTTTTCCCGTCGATGAACCACTGCTGCGGGAAGTCCAAAGCTATAGCAACCGGTATTGTTTTAGTTGCTTTGGGTCTTAGTTTAATAGTAAGGCTGATGGCCGCTCCATAATCCTGATTTAGTATAGGATCTCTTTTTTCGTAAAAACTGCCATCGACATTTAACAATAAATCCTGTTTGAGTCTGTTCAAACAAAAATAAGGCTGCGTATCTACTTGTACGCCTTTCATCTTCGGCACAGCTATAACCATCCTGTCCCGGCTTTCCTTACTTGCCATGACCACCCCTCTTACAGATGGGCGCTTAAAATCTTCATGCACATGGCCTTTCACCGGTGCTGAGCATACATAAACAGTATCCTGGTCGGTCGGCTTTAATTCCTTTTCCTGAAGATTTACCAGAGACGGCCTTGGTATTACTAAAGTGATTTCCTGAGTTTTATTCGTAGTATTCTTTACCTCATACTCCTCTACACCAATCGGCATCAGGGCCTGAGCATTGCCGGACAGGAAAGGAGAAATCACTCTTCTTGTCACTTGAACCTGACCCAGTTTATACGCCACTTCCAACAAAGGCGTAGCAATAGAAATTGACATGTTCTTTTCAGGTAATGAGGGATGATAATAATTTCTCAGGGCAGGTACATCGTCAGGGCCTTCCACAACCAGAGGGTCTCTTCTGGTGAGCATGGTACATTTATTACCGATGCGGACAAACGGTGCAGAGGCGAACTGAATTGCGTTCTGATTTAATAAAATCAGCCGGCCCGCATTATTCAGTCTATTGTATAAACCATCGGGAGATATGCCTATCGAACAGGTCGGAGCGCCTTGAAGAGCAATAGTATGAGGGAACTGGAGGGTTTTGGACATTCCCTGAAAATGAACCGTCATTTTATTAATATCATAAATATCGGATATTTGTTTTCCTGAAATCGTAAAAACATCGCTTATCTTTAAGTTAGGAGATTTCGGCATTTAATATTTCCTTCTTATACATTCTGTCTTTTATCTATAATCAAATATTAACCATTCATCCCAAGCTAAATTCTTCTAACAATACGACAAACTTAAAGAGTGTTTCTTCTTCGGTGCCTTTAGCTTTTTGACAGGGGCCGCCTTCGCCTTTTTAACATTGAGCTTCACCGGGCATTTGGTCGCAGATCGCGGTTTGATCTTGCCAAAGAGTAGATCCACAGAAGACCTTATCGAATCCGGCGTGCCGCTGAAATTACAGATTACCACATCCGCCTCTTTTGTGGTGCCTTCTATGTAAGGACTATTAGTCACTACAACAACTTTTTTTCCGGCCTGCTTGAGTTTTCTGGCAAGCAGTTGATTGTTGCCTGTTTTGACAATTCGAGCGTAATAGTTAGTCATAACCACCAAATCCGCCTGCCTGGCAAGTTTGAGGCACTCTTTAATCTCATCATCGAAGGCAGAGAACTCCGTATCGGCGAGGATTAAATTTGTCGAATGCTCAGTCATTCGTTCGCAGAACATATGCGTGTGCATATAAGGGTCTTTTCCGACAAATTCGTACGGAATGCGCTGTTCAATAACAAGAATTTTCTTCTTATTGGTTAAGGGCATTATTTTTTTATTGTCGCGCATTACAAGCAGGGCCTTTTTGGCAACATCCCAGCTAAAATCAACAACTGGTTTACTCATAGCATAGTTCTGGGCTTTCTTTGGATCATTCTTACCGGCGGTCTTAAACAATCCCTGGTCATATTTCATCTTCAACAGTCGTGCTACAGCATCGTTAACTCTCTCTTCGGGCAGTTCGCCTTTTTCAACAGCCTGTTTGATACCAAAGAAACATTGTGACCTCGATTCGTCATCGGCCTTGAGTAATATCGTATCGCAACCAGCCTTGATTGCCATCGCGCACGCCTTTGGCAATGGCCATTTTTTAAGGATGGCAGCCATACCGATAGCGTCGGAAACTATAACGCCATCGAATCCCAATTCGCCTTTCAACAATCCGGTAAGCAGTATTTCAGACAACGTTGTGGGATATTTGGCATCGTATGCAGGATAAACCGAATGGCCTGTCATAATCGCCATACATCCGGCATCTATTGCAGACTTGAACGGAACCAGGTCCACATCCTGCATTCTCTTTTTGCTGAGCTTCAGTATTTCGAGAACATCGTGTGCATCGGTGCCCGAAGAGCCACGGCCCGGATAATGTTTACCGGTAGCGGCGATGTTAGCATCCTGATACCCTTTAACGACCGCGGCCACGTGAGCAGCACAAACTTCGGGGTCGTCACTGAACGACCTGACGCCGATTTCCGGATTTTTCGGGTTCGTGTTGCAGTCGCAAACCGGATGGTAAAACTGGGTCACGCCCATATTACTGCATATCCTGGCAAGGGTGTTGGCTACTTTGTACGTCAGCTTAAGGTCGCCTATAGCGGCCAGGCCCATCTGGGATGGAAACTGCCTGATGCCGCCAGCCATATAATCGTTCTTGAAATCTCCTTCCATATCAATGGTCATATGAAGAGGAATGCCGGATGGTCTGCTTATGGCAATCTTCTGCATTTTGTTTAAGGCCCCGGTGTAATCTCCCGGTGTTATGCTGACTCCGAAGGTTTTGCCGGCAAAATAAGTGTTCGATATGGTGAAATAATCTTTTGGCTTTTTAAAATTCTTATCTACCTGGGAATTGCCCCAGTATAGATTTTTGCAAGTCTCAAGCGCATACGGTTCCAGACAAAGGCCGCCGCACTGTAATTTTGTGATTTGCTCGATCCCGCTTGGAGTCATCATTGTACCTCGCCAGGTAAATGTTAATAACTGGCCGACCTTTTCCTCTAAACTCATTTTTGCCAATTTTCTTTTTATAAATGTATCTCTCGCTTTTGCACTTACTTTCGACATTTTTATCTCCTGTATTATGCCCTTTTATGATTCCCATTTACCACTGTTATCAGGTCCCACCCAGAAATCATGTTCGTACTTCCATCCGTTTTCATCGATTTTTAAATCCTTTGTTTTCCACCCCGCTTCAATACGTTTCGTTAAATCATCAAAACCTTTATTCCATGTAAGTCCATCCGGGACAGTAACGTTCATGCTCCCGGCGGCATTTGCATATCTCAGGCAGGATTCAATAGTATGGCCCCAGACAAACGCGGAGAGGAATCCTGCAATCGCCGAATCGCCCGAACCGAGCGCACCGACAAATTTTTCTTCTTCATAAACAGGGAACCAAAGCTCGCGATTAGCCCAGTTTTCAGGGTCGGCACATTTGGCGGCGCCTAACTTTTCAAGACGGTCAGGACCGGCGGTGCGAACATATAAACCCCTGTGGCCGCATTTGACCATAGCGATTGCCGAACCCATTTCTATTAAATCATTTCCTAAGGTGGAAATCTCTTTTACAGTCATGTGGTCAAGGACACCTTCTTTAGCTCCAAGGCTTGCCTTTTTGGCAAGAAAGTCATCTTTATAAAGAAAGTAAAACAGCTCTTCAGCACTTGGAACCATAATATCCGACAGCGGAACCCAGTCTTTAAGAATCGCCTTCCAGTCAGCCTGGCCGGCAGGACTGTTTACATCGGGAATTGAAAGGTCAAGCGCAGTTGTTGTTTCCAATTCCTTTGTCTTCTTAAGGATTTTTGTCAACTCGGCGCCTGTGTTTGCATAAAGCTTGTCCATCCATGGGGGGTAACCAAAAAGCATAAGCTTCGAACGTTCCACAAGATTGAAATTCATATCGTCAAAGCCGAACGTATTGTTTGCGCCACAGTGGTGCAGATAGAAACGGTCTATGCCGGGGATACAAATCGCAATAGTATAAGACGTCGATTCGCCATCCACCACTTTGATGCCTTCGAAATGACCTTCATGCTCTTCATACCAACGAAGGATTTGTTTGCCAAAATCGTCGTTACCAATCTTGCCGATTAATTCTGTCTTAACACCAAGCCGACGGATTGAGACGCCGGCATTCGTAACCGGGCCTCCTCCGACGACAACACACTGGCCCATATTAATCATTTTACCGGGGACAAGAACATCTGTGAGTTTGTCAACCTCTCCATCAATTGTAAAAGCTGGGATTAAATCAAGACAGGTATGACCGGCGGCGATAATTTCAATATCTTTTTTCTTCAATTTATGCTCCTTATGAAATAATTCTGCGGAAAATTGCAGTTTATAATGTCCGCATATCCTGATGTCAAGTTAAATTTTGAAAATACGGAGATAATGTTTATTTTTTAGTATGATTTAATCAAGAGTGTAATATTTTCTTCTTATCGTTTCAAAAGCATAGCTTCAAGCCGCTATTTTTCAACCTTAGACAACTTTAACAACGGCATCAAAGGCAGGCTTTGGTTTATATTGCCGGTCGAACAACATGGGATAATCGGTTCTTCCCCT
>JASFMF010000089.1:0-6678 GCA_050117705.1 Phycisphaerales bacterium | reverse complement strand
ACCGGCAGCGCCGAGCTTGAAGCATTCGGTTATATCCTGTTGTTGGTTTGATGTTGTCAATACTACAATAGGAACCTTCTTCAAGGTCATATCGGTTTTGACGATTGTAAGAAATTCGATGCCGTTCATTTTCGGCATATTTAAATCCAGCAGGATAACACAAGGTTCTTTATTACCATCGGTTTTTAGGTACTCCAAAGCTTGCTCGCCATTGCTTGTGTTAACGAGCTGGTTCTCAACGCTCAGGTCTTTAAATGCGCGTTTAATTGTCATTACATCTACATCGTCGTCTTCAACGACTAATATTGGTTTCAAGCTTCTCATTTTTTAATCCCGCTTTCTGTTTTGGAAAAGTAAAGAAGAAAGTGCTTCCTTCGCCGACTTTTGATTCGACCCAGATATTCCCTCCATATAATTTCACAATTTTCATCGCTACAGTAAGCCCAACACCGGTGCCTTCGAAATCGGGGGAAGTGGGTAATATATGAAACATTTTAAAGATCTTTTCAAAATACTTTTCTTCAATGCCGGGCCCGTTGTCAGCGACACTGAATTTCCAAAAGTCATCTTCTTCAATGCAGCCGACTCGTATCTGACCCTCTGGCTTATCCATATATTTGATAGCATTACTGAGCAGATTCTGGAATATCTGCATAATATGGATTTCTTCACACTCAATTATTGGCAGTTTATTATCGATTGTAACTGTAATGTTTTTCGGCGGGTCAACCATGTTGATAACTTCCGGCACAAAGTTATTGAGGTCGACCTGAACCTGTTTTCCCTCCTGGCCGGCTCTCGAATATTGAAGTACACCTTCAATCAAAGCGTACATACGCTCCACACGTTCCAGAAGTAAATTCATTTGCTCATTAGCCTGTTCATCAAGTTTGTCCGCGCTGTCGGATAATATCCAGTTGGCCAGAGTTTTAATTCCACGCAGTGGTGCTTTTAAATCGTGTGAAACTATGGATGCAAATTCCTTAAGTTCCTTGTTGATATTATCCACTTTTTTGATTAGCTTATCTTGTTCCTGTTCGGCCTGTTTACGTTCGGTTATATCTAAACAATACTCAATTATCTGGGTAAGATTTCCCTGCTTATCGAAAACAGGATAAACATGCACTTCCACATCTCTTGGATTACCATCTTTGCCATGATGGATGTGTTCGATAGTCATTGGTTGTTTTGTTTTTTTGATTTCTTCGAGAGGGCATATATTCTCTGAACTGTTACAGGGTGTATTTTGTTTATGAATGAGACTATAACAGGTTGTTTCTTCGGATAATGAGCCTGTTTGGGCCATAGAGTTTGCCAGCTTAATTGTATAATCATTAATGTCAATAACGTAGAAAGGATGCTTTAGTGATTCGAGTATAAGGTTGAGAAATTCGTTTTGTTCTGTAATTTTTTCTTCTGCTTTTTTACGTTCGGCGATTTCTTTCTCACACCATTCATTTTTCTGTGCCAGTTCTTGCGTTCTCTCTTCAACCATTTTCTCTAATTGGTCCATTTTCATAGATGCCTGTCTGGCGAGAGACCATTTTGTGGTTAATGCAGTAGCAAGCTGAGCGACTTCCGTACTGTCAAAGGGTTTTTTGAGGATCAAAAGATTTTGGGAACTTCCGAGCCGACGTATTATATCTTCCCATGAGTGGTCGGAATAGGCTGTGCAGATAACAATCTGGATATCCGGGTCGATTTTCCAGATGTGCTCTATTGTTTCGAGACCATCCCATCCCGGCGGCATACGCATATCAATAAAGGCCAGTTCGTATGGTCGATTCTCAGAAATTGCATGTTTAATCTTTTCGTACCCTTCTTTTCCCTGAGATGCAACATCAAGTTTATACTTGTTATCACAAACGGGTTTTCTGGTGTTACTGCCCAGGACATCAGACACGAGTGAGTTTAACTCAGTATTGTCTTCTTCTCGAATAAGAATGGTCTTAAAATCTTCTTGAATATTAGTATTGTCATCTATAACCAAAATGCGATGAATGGTTTCTCCTTCACGGTTATTCATTTTTCGGCCTCCTTCGTCTGGAATGGTAATTCGAGAATAAGTACAGTGCCTTTTCCGGGTCCATCGCTGTGGGCGCTTAGTGAGCCGTTCATTTCGTTCGCTGCAATGGCGGCGCTGTGTAATCCGAATCCAAAACCATTCTTTTTTGTTGTGAAACCATGTTCAAAGATACGTGTCAGGTTTTCTTTGGTAATGCCGGTACCGTTGTCGTGCACCTCAATACGGAAACGTTCGTCTTGTGGTTCTGTAATGCGTATCGTCAGAATTTTGTCGTTTCGATTATTATCAGACATGGCATATTTTGCGTTACTAATAAGGTTCGTTAGAATCTGAAGGACCTTATGGCTGTCGATAAGAAAAGGCGGTAGTTTTGTAAATGCACGTTTAACTTTCACATTATGTCGCTTGAGTGACTGGGCATTTATTTGGATGGAGTCTTCTACGAGCTCTATAATTGAAGCCGGTTCGATTAAGCCGGATGTTTTGCTGTAAGATTGCTGAAGGTGGATGATGTCGGCCATGTGTTTGATATGCTTGGTTAGCGTTTTCAAGGCCTTGAGGTAGCGCGCTTGTTCGGTAATAAGTTCTTCAGATAAGATGGACAGAAAGGCCGGTAATTTCTTACCTTGTTCAGTAGTTGTTAGAAATTTGCTTATGTCATCTGTATGTTCTTTGAGTAGGGTCGCGGTATCTGCAAGATAGGATACTTTTGAATTGCGGACGTTTTTTTGAATCGACTCGGCATTGGTTCTGACGCTATTGAGCACGTTTCCGACATTGTGCAGCACTCCGGTCGCAACCTCAGCCATACCGGCCCTGTGTGCTGACTCAATAAGTTTTTCCTGGGTGGATTGCAATTCAGCCTGAGCCTGTTTTCTTTCGGTAATGTCTTCGAAACTTTCTATTCCGCCAATAATGTTTCCCTTTTCATCTTTAAGGAAATCTACATTTTTTGATATTATGCGTATCCTTCCATCCTTTCTTTTGAGGGTACACTCTTTGTAAAGTAGAGGTTTTTCGGCATCATCAGTAAAAAGATTGCATTCATGGCAACATGGTTCGAAAGAAAAGATTGTACATTCCTTTCCAATGACTTCTTCGGTGGTATAGCCTGTTAGCTCCTCAGCCTTGTTGTTCCAACTCATAATTTTTCTGTTCTTATCTACAGTGAAGATAGCACTTGGAACAACTTTATAAATGAGTTCTGCTTTTTTAATAAGTTCATCTTGTTTAAGTTCGGCTTGTTTTCGTTCAGCTATTTCCTTATTAAGGTTGTCTATTGATGTAGTAGTACTTTTTAAATCCTCAGTCATTTTTTTGAAAGAAGTGGCTAAGGGGCCGAATTCAACGCAGTTGGGGATATCAATTTGAACGTCCAGATTACCTCGGGCTACTTCCATTACGCCCTCAGTTAGTTTGTTTATCGTCTTTGTGATTTTTCTTGAGAGGGACCATCCAATGAATATGACGATAACCAGAGCGGCCATCGTAAATCCTGCATAGATAGTTGTGAACTGTTTACAGATGAGGCTGATAATGGTTTTGTCCAATCCTTCTGCGACCAAAGTTCCCTTAAGGATATATTTGGAGATACTGATAAGACATATCCCCCATATTGTCATAGCCAGGAAGAGAGCTATTATGATGTTGTTGCTTAAACTTGATTTTGGAGATTCAATTTTAATAGCCATTTTCTCTTGTTCTCTTCTGGAGCGATTGGATAATCGCCCATCTCCCCCGAATGTAGCTGCAACCGTGACGAATTCTGAAAAAGACTATTTTCAGATTTTACGTCGTTATTAGTTAATAAACCTCTTGCATCAGCATTTGAACCTAATGCCGCCATTGCTATATTCGGCTTTATTAGATGAATAATCGGCAGAAAAGAGGTGCAATTTCAGAGGAAAAGGCGTTTTGTGGACAATATCAATACTTTTTTCTTTTTTATCGGAGAACAATTTTCTTACTACTGAATGACTCTTTCTAAACCGGTGGGATTGGAAATTGAGGCATAAAGCCGGTTAGGAGTTCTACAAATGGGAAATAACTAAACTATAAGGGTGGGAAATTGATAATAGGGTTGACAGGGGTACTGGTGAGTGCTATAATAATCGTTAATGGAGGATGGTTTTTTTCCTCCTTAAATAAATAAGAATACAGGATGAATAATTAATAAGGCCGGTCCGATAACTGTAGACGGTAAGTTAGTTTCAATGAGGGAATAGCGATGAAAAGCGTTTCTGTATGTAAGTTGATTGTAGTTGTTATCTTATGTGCGTTATTTTTCATGCCTTTGGGATGTAGTTCCAGCTTTTATGATCAGATGGGTGAATCTGCCGCCGAAGGACGCAGAAGGCATGCACGTACTGCTCGTATTAACCGGCAGGAGCTGATGAAGGATTTGGATGAATTTTTCCTTCTTAATGAACCCAGCAAACTCACTGATAGAAGAATGCCCTGACGGGCAGCACTCCAAATCATTGTAAAGTTAAGAGTGGAGTTCAGATATTCTCACATACTGCGTTTTTATCGGACATAGAGGGTGGTTAAAAGAGAAGTTTCGATATAATCACTGTAAAGTGGTGGTTTTAATTATTCATAATTGCTTCAGGTTTCGGTTTCCTCGGAGGAAAGATTGTAGCCGGTATATTCCGGTACAAGTTCCTTTATTTTCTCCAATATTTCACGTTGGTTATTTATTTGCACTTTAGTGAGATTCACCAGTTCATTTATTCCTGCCCGAAGCTTGTCTCTGTTCATCGGGATATTTTTCCATATATTGATTTTGGGATGTCTGGTACGCTGCATATCTTCGCCTTCTATTCTGAGTTCCTCAAAAAGCTTTTCACCTGCTCTTGGCCCTGTGATGACTATATTAATTTCTTCTCCGGGTTTGAAACCACTGAGTGTAATTAATGTCTTTGCTAATTCCATAATTTCAATTGGTTCACCCATGTCGAGTACAAAGATTTCTCCTCCTTTTCCCATTGCTGCAGCTTGCAGAATTAGCTGGCTTGCTTCAGGTATGGTCATAAAATAGCGTTTCATTTTAGGATGTGTAACGGTTACAGGGCCACCTTGAGTTATCTGTTTTTTAAAGATTGGTACCACCGAACCCTCAGAGTCAAGTACATTACCGAATCGCACGGTAACAAAGTGCGTTTTACTGGTTGTGTTTAAATCCTGAATATACATTTCTGCAATTCGCTTGGATGAACCCATTATGCTGGTGGGATTGACGGCCTTGTCGGTACTTATCATTACAAAGTTTTTAGCATCGTAATTATCTGCCGCATCGGCGACAACCTGCGTGCCGATTATATTATTTTTGATAGCTTCGCTGGCGTTAAGTTCCATCAAGGGTACGTGTTTGTGAGCAGCGGCGTGAATAACTACCTGTGGTTTATATTTTTCGAATATTCTTTCCACTCGTGCTCTATCGGTTATATTGCAAACGAGGGCCTGAAGAGGGACGGCGGGAAATTGTTTAAGCAAGTCACGTTCTATATAAAATAGGGGATTTTCAGCTTGCTCAATGAGCAAAAGCAATCCTGGATTGAAATTGCATAGTTGTCTGCACATTTCCGAACCGATGGAGCCACCGGCGCCGGTAACGAGAATGGTTTTGTCTTTGGCAAAAGCTTCTATTAAATCCATATCGAGCTGTACCGCTTCTCTGCCTAACAGGTCATTAATATCGACATCTCGAATCTGAGAGACACGGTACTTACCGGAAGCAATGTCTGTAATTGACGGCACGGTGCGGAAACGAATTTTGGTACCTTCGCATACACGAATGACGCGCATTCGTTCGCTGTGACTGGATGATGGCATCGCTATGGCAATTTCTTCGATATTGTGTTTTTCACAGATTCCGGGAAGTTGTTCAACTGTTCCCAGGACGGGGATTCCGTGAATATAGGTGCCCTGTTTAGCGGGATTGTCATCAATAAAGCCGACAACGTCATATTGAACTTCTCGCATAGTTTCTCGGAGTAATGCTTCTCCTGCATTGCCTGCACCCACTATGAGGAAACGCCTTAATCTACTTGCTTGAACGGCGCGATACTCCTCGAAGTATAGTCGGATAGCCATTCGCAGTCCACCAAGCAGGAAGACTGTGGCAAACATATCGGCTATACATACACCTTCGGCAGGCCTTCCTTCCAGACCGGGCGGTAGGTTTGCACGAACGACATCAATATGGCCTATTACGGACCATAAGACTACAATAATTGCAGTGCTTGTTAGTGATGCCTGTAATATTCCGCGAAGATCCGAGATTCCTACATAACGCCACCAGCCGCGGTATTGTTTGAAAAGCCAGAACACCGGCAATTTGATGATAAGGAAGAACACCAGTAATGTGGGATATGCCTCAACAAGCCAGATGTGTTTGATTTGCATATTGTGTACTACCAGGAAGGAAAGCATCAAAGAGGTGGAAAAAGCTATTATATGAGCAAGTATAATCAAAGGCCTGCGAAACCGCAGCAGCACCGAAAGTGGAGTTTGATTTTTCTTATTATTCAGGAGTGTGTTTGTCTTATGCATATTTTCTTAGTACTGTGGTTTCTACGCATCGTTACTCATAAAACAAGCTTAAGGATAACGATTAATTGGTTATATAATCATCGAGCAGGATATTTAGA
>JASFMF010000088.1:0-6756 GCA_050117705.1 Phycisphaerales bacterium | reverse complement strand
CAGGTCACCGTGTATTGCTTCGGCGGGATGAAGGAAATGGCTGGGAGTTCCGGTCGATGCCAGAGTGGCGCTAATCTTCTGGCCGATGATGCCCGCCTTGCCGATTCCGCTTACTATACAGGAGCCGGTGCAGTCATAAATCATCCGGCAGGCCTGAGCAAAAGAGTCATTAACAATCGGTGCGACAGAACGTATAGCATCGGCCTCTATTTCAATGACTTTTCGTGCATATTCAAGGTCAAATTCCACGTATTAATCCCATACTAATTTATTATTGCTTCGATCCGCCCCATGCGTGCCTAAGGCAGAGATGAATCGCGATATTTTCTATAAAGCATGATTATATTTTTATCACAGCTCCCCGCTGGTTGTAACAGACCATCTCGTGCTTTTCCCCGGCGTAATTCGACGCGGAATGAATAATAACCCGTTTGCTGTTAAGCTGCTCTATCTGCGCTATCGCAGTCCTCCTGATATTCTGCAGGTAATCAGCAACTTCGGGCGAGACAAACAGCTCAATTCGTTTAACCTGTTCTTTCGATGCCGACAAGTTCAATAATCGAATAATCTCAATAGCCAACGATTCTTGGCTTTTAACAAAACCCATGCCGCCACAATTCGGACATGCAAGATATGTGGCCAACTGCAATGAGGGACGCATTCTTTGCCGGGTCATTTCCACTACGCCGAACCTGCTTATGCCCAATATTCTGGAGCGGGCACGGTCACTCTTAACAGCAGCGCGAAAAGCTTTCTCTACGGACTTGCGGTGCTTTGCATTGCGCATATCAATGAAGTCACATATTATCAAACCGCCAAGGTCTCGCAATCTCAACTGGCGAGCAATTTCGGTGGCGGCCTCTATATTACTCTGGTAAGCGGTTTGCTCAGCGCTTTTCTGCCTGCGATAGCGGCCGCTGTTGACATCTATCGAAACCAACGCCTCTGTCTGCTCAATCACAATGGAACCGCCGCCTTTGAGCTCAACTCTTCGGGACTGTACCTTTGCAATCTCATCCTCGATACGATATTTGTGAAAGAGGGGGACTTTGCCCTGATATAGTGTTACTCTTCTTTTCAAACGCGGCGCAGCAAGGGAGAAAAAGTCCCTGATTTTGCGAACCACAGTATCCGAATCGCATATAATGTTACTAATTTTACTGTTAAAAACATCTCTCATCGCCCTGATAACCAAATCCGATTCCTGATAAATTTCGTGTGGCGCTTTTTCGGCATCTATGCGTTTTTCAATAGTCCTCCATAATCGGCTTAGATATCTCAAATCGTTTTGTATGTCTCTTTTGGAGCAACCCTGGCCGGCGGTTCTGATGATAAAGCCCTGACCTTTCGGCGGCTTGCTGTCATCAAGAATCTGCCGCAGCCTTTTACGCTCATCCTCATCTTCAATCTTATGCGAGACTCCATTTTTTCTCATCCAAGGCATCATAACCAGATACTTGCCGGGCATAGCAAGATATGTGCTCAGGGTCGCCCCCTTTGTCTTAAGGCCTTCTTTGGTTACCTGGACAACAATCTCGCGCCCCTTTCGCAGGCAATCCTGTATAGGAGGCCGTTCCTTCAGCGCCTTTCTTCTGCCGATATGTTCGGCATGCTTACCGCCGGCTTTTGTAAAATAACGCGGGTGCAGGTCGCTGACATGAAGAAAACCGTTTTTTCCTATCCCAAAGTCAATGAAGGCCGCCTGTATGCCGGATTCAATGTTCGCAACTTTCCCTTTATAAATGTTTCCCACATGGCTGCTCAGGCTTGCTCTTTCGACGTATAGCTCCTCCAGCGAACCATCCTCAACCACAGCCACTCTGCACTCTTCACTCTCCGCAACATTTATCAGCATCTCTCTTGCCATTTTCTTATCCTAAATAATATAACTCCAAATATCGAAATAGTATTTAATATTACGCACAGCGCCACTTTACAGACGTTCGTCTAATCGGCAGTACCAGCTTTTCCATGTCAAGCTCCAGCAACTTTAAAATCTCATCAACACGTATCGAACCGGACGGGTTGATTTCACAGTTGACCATTATATCGTTTCGCTGTAAATCAATCGATTTCAAAAAACTTCTAACATCCACATTTTTAAGTTTTGAGTTTTGAGTTTTAAGTTTTAAGTTTTTTTTATGTATTCGTCGCTCCAAGCTAAGATTATCACTTGCCAACAAACGCTCGATTGTCACCTTTAACTGCTCGTTGACGTACTGAGACCGGACAGATATTATATACGTGGCCGAACAAGGTTGAAACGATGTTTTCGCGTCAGCAATACTTACAGAAAGCATCTCGCATCCTTCGGGCAACCGGGCCGAAAGGCCATCTTTAATTTGTGATTCGTAATCCGCAGCTTGCGGCTCGCCCGGAGTGCAATTCATTCGGAAACAAAGCAGCTCATCATCCGAAGCAATCCCGACGGGTCTGGGCAGTGGTAACGACAGCTTAGGACGAGGATTAAACCCCCGACTGTACTGGATATTCAGCCCCGCCCTTGTACAGGCACGCTGAAAAAGCCTGACAGTCTCGGCGTGTGAGAGAAATCGCAGAGACCCGCTTATCCTGAATTTTATTACCAGCAGAATGGCTCCATTCGCGACTACTATATGCATATCTCCTAAATAGCGCTGCAAAATACATTCATTTGCAGCATTATGTCTATGCTTTATGTGAAAAACAAGCTTTTTTTCTCTTGCAAATTATTCCACTCTATCGTAAATTCACTGTGCAGCGCGGATGCATCTTTAGTTTATTAAGGCGGTTGTGATTTATTTACGGGTACGAAGCGGCCTTGATAGAATACCAGCGTGGCATAAGCGAGTACGTATTAGAACACATAGGCGGATGAATTCAGACAAGTTTAGCGTCATGCCACCGGTGTTTTGTACTATAGAGTCAATTTTGGCCGGCGTTTATGGAATAACTACATTATCAGGTGTAAAAAAACGAATCTGATTAATGTTTACGACGCCCGTAAGGAGAAAAAAATGTTCAGGGATGTACATATTATCTTACGCCACCGTCTTTTTCTTGTTTTATTGGCTTTAATCCTGCTGTTATCAGGTTGTACCGGCTCGAGTCAGAAGATACAACAAGGAATGGATTTGTCCACTTCCGGCATTCAGTACGCCGATGCAGTTGACGGCTTGCTAAACGTAACTATCAACAGAGTCATCGATTTCGACAGCGCAGAAGCCATCAAAATAAGAAAGTATGCAAGTGAGGACTCACTCAAAAGTATTATCAAGGAAAGAGATACCGCCCTGCTCGGGCTTCTCAACGAACTGAACTCATTTAGGCAATATACACAACAGCTTAAAGTTTACTTTTTGAATCTACAGGCCCTTGCGGACTCTAAGGTGCAAACGGAAACAGGAGCGGCGGTTCGCGAACTGGGTGAGAGTATCCACAATGCGAACAATAAAATCAGGAAAAAGAAAAAAATAAAGCTGAGCAAAAAGGAAACAGACGGTATAGCGGCACTCAGCCAATTCGTCGCCAAGGGAGTACACGCGGCAAAGGTTGATGCCGCATTGCGTCGAGATGCAAATATTATCAGCGAGCAACTTCTTCTTCACGAGAAACTTTTGGATAATCTTGCCGGCATGCTCAAGGACCGCTTCAAAATAGAAAGCGACGAGTTTCTAAAAGTAAAAGTTATTAGTCCATATACAAACAAGGAAATACCACTTGGTGCTGAATGGAAAAAAGACCGTAAGAAGTGGCTAAAGTCACAGTTCACATTTGAAAGCCTGAACAAGGCAAAAGAAGCGGCAAGGCAGTTGCGGGCGGTATGGGAGCAAATTCTACAGGGACGAAGTGATTTGAACTCAATATCATCGGCCCTTCAGGATATTAACGAGTTCGTTATGGTTATTAACGAAATTAAAGAAGCCAATGAATCCAAAGGAGATTCGCGATGAATGAAAGAACAAACGACTTAATCACCACATTAAAGTCGCTTAGAACCACACGCCGAAAACTCAGAGACATTGAGGACGCAACACTGGATAAATTGGAGCCGGCATCGCAGAACGAATGGGCCAAAAATCTGCAAAAAGTATCGCTGGCAATCACCCGGCTCGAAACCGCACAATTGAGGACCCTTTCGGAAAAATTCAGGAAGCAGGAACCTTTACTTGCAGAAGCAGCAGGCCGGCTCGAGGCCGACTTAAGCGAGCTTCATGATGCTGTTCAGGTTATTCAGGTAATATCCGAAGGATTGAAAACAATTACCAAAATTATCCGGCTTCTTAAATGAAGAGTGATAAATATAGAAGCCAATATTATTTTATGTCCGTTTTAAAAGGAGGTCTTAAATGAAGCGAGTATACTTTTTATTGGTATTAGCCGGGATATTATTAATCATCAACAGTATGGCTTTAGCAGGGGAAGCAGCACCTGTGCAAGTAAAAGACTCCGGGAGTATAGAAGTAGTTAATCTTTTCACTTGGGCGACAGGACCTTCACCCAAGTGGGGCGTAGGTGCGCTTTATGCTTTTCTGGGACTAATCGGAGCGCTCGTCACCGTTTTCGGCCTAATCGGAGGCGCCGTTCCGGGTACAGCGGGTTTTGTGAGGATTGAGGCCGGCATGAGACGAGTCGAGGAAAGGGAGAAGATTCTGGATAAGCTAATCAAAGACCCTAAAAGAAATCCGGAAGAAATCAGGGCGGTCGAGATAGCCGCGAATAATCTGCGAGACGATATGAGGGACGACAGGCGACGCCAGTTCACTTCTGCAGCGGTTTTATATGCTCTATTAGGGGCATTTTTTGCCGCCCTTCTCGCTCGCGACCTTATCCAGGCCCTTGCAATCGGGGCCGGCTGGACAGCCTGCCTTGGGGCACTGGGTCTAAAGAAAGATTATGCAGAAAGAAAGTCCATGAAAGACCAAACCACAGAGAAGCTGACTGAAAAACTCGAAGATACAATATCCAAGGTTACAACAGGAAAGGCCCCTGGACAGGCGGATTGGGACAAGTTAAGTTCGGACTGGAATGATTTAAGAATGGAAGCACAGGTATCGAGGGCGCTTTGATACGCTAATACAGGGAAACAGGACTTAATCGAGGAACAAACCCGTTTTAAAGAGATAGGTTATTTGCGGAGCAGGTTTTAATCGGTGGCTTTATACATATAAATATTCAGCTTGATTTACATCTCTACAGCATTGCAGGGTACCAAATATACGGCAGTACTACTTTTATTAAATTGCAGAACCTGTGCTGTTTATATTTTAAATAGCTACAACATATACGTAGTTCTTGCAGAAAGGTCCGTGTCATGCCAATCGAATATACCATTCACAATAACGGTTACTTTATTCATGCCGTGGCAAGTGGTACCGTTACAGACAAAGACCTGATTGATTTCGAGTCCGCCCATAACTGCGACGAACAAATCAAAATCCCGGCCAATGAATTATTCGAGATATTACCCGGCGCCTTCAAAGGAGTTACGCGAGACGGAATTTTAAAGGCGATGGAACTCAGGAAGAAATTCAAGGACTCCATACCACATCATTGTGCAATTGTCGTTTCGTATAGCGACAATATCGGCTGGGACTTGGCAAAATTCTACGAAGCAATGGCTATAGCGCATTCCCCCAAGAGCGTCATCGTATTTGGTGATATTGGAATCGCAAAAAAATGGCTGGGAGTGGAATCGGTAAAAAACATGGAATCATCAGCCTGAAATAATTCACGGTAATCCAGCAAAAGCATTCCATACGCAAGCTATTGCTTCGGATTCAATCACTACGCCATTGCCGAAGAATTTACACCTTGTATATCATCCATGATTCCATTATATTTCAGGACCTGCGTAATCCAGTAACTAAATATAACCCAAACTGGAAAAAGACAATGAAAGCGACAGAGCTATACGAAGAAATAAGAAATTTCTGTAAGGCCAACGCCGACGAAGTCATAGTAAAAAAGTATTCAAGATATTTCAAAGAAGGATTTGATGCTTACGGGCTAACAAAAGAGAAAATAGAAGACAAAGTTAAAGAAATCTTAAGTGACAGTAAAGTTAATATGAAATTGGTTCTGAGTGCAAGCAGGCACTTAGTGAAAAGTGGAAAATTAGAAGAAACAAGCTTTGCGATTTTATTGTTGAATGAATTTTCAGAGCAATTCACGGCCGAAACATTTAAGGAAATCGAGAAGTGGTTCGAAATCGGCATTATAAACTGGGCGCATACCGATACAGTATGCTGGATGATAACCACAGAGTTTTTCGAAAGAAACATTATTAAATTAAAAGCGTTTTCCGACTGGCGGACGGCAAAGAATAAATATCAGCGACGTGCAGTGCCTGTTGCAATGATAAAACTACTTAAAAAAAATTCCGACTATGCCGGCCTGTTTGCTTTTATTGAGCCGCTTATGATGGATTCGGAGCGGTGTGTTCAACAGGGATTAGGGTGGTTTTTGAGAGAGGCGTGGAAAATTAAAAGGAAACAGACCGAATCATTTTTATTGAAATGGAAAAACAAAGCGCCGCGATTGATTTATCAGTATGCGACCGAAAAAATGACCAAAGAAGAAAAACAAAGATTCAAGAGAGAGAAAAAGTAAAAAACCACAATCATCGACAAGGAGGCTAGAGCCACGGTGCATCAGGCCTGTACAAAAGGAGACTATGATGAAAATATGTAAGCTTCTTCTAATCAGCTTAATACTACTTTCATTTTTAACAGCATCACACAGCAAAGAAACTAAAGATAACAAGATGGAGAAAAA
>JASFMF010000087.1:0-6770 GCA_050117705.1 Phycisphaerales bacterium | reverse complement strand
GCTCAAGTAATACACCGGTTATACTGTACGAGACTTTGAAACGACCCTCAAATCTGCGTATCAAATCCAGAATTAACCTGTTCGCAGGAAGATAACATTTATTCGCAACCTTCCGGCATATAGAAGCATTTTTATAATCGTCAAAATAACGGTCGTTTTTATCGAACACCGTATAGTGTCTTAATCGCATCGGTTGATGAACTTGAAAGTAGAAACACACTGAAGGCATAATCTCATTTCCTATATTGCATTTACTCTTGTGTGATGCTGTTAAACAGCAACCATTGTATCTTCATAAATTTTGACGCATTTAGCCGCCGAGTCTTTCCATCGCAGTCTTCTAACTTCAAAATTGCCATGGTTCGCCAGCGTCTCCTGCAACGGCGGATATTTCAGTACCGCCACAATCTTGTTGGCAATTTCATGAATGTCCCAGAAATCAACTTTCAATGCGTGCGTTAAGACCTCCGAAACACCACTTTGTTTACTTATTATGACAGGCACATCGTGGTTCAATGCTTCCAGGGGCGCGATTCCAAACGGTTCCGACACCGAAGGCATCACATACAAATCGGCCATTTGATATATTCTTTGAACGTCTTCACCATGTAAAAAACCGGTAAACAGCACTTTGTGCCCGATGTCGAGTTCCGCCGCCATTTCAATAGAACGGTGCATCAAGTCGCCAGAGCCGACCATAACGAACTTGACGTTATCCATGACTTCAAGAACTTTCTTTGCGGCCTGGAGAAAATACTCCGGACCTTTTTGCATTGTGATTCGACCTAAAAACAGAACAATTTTCTCATCATTTTCAATACCGGTTTCGGCTAAAACCCAACCTCCGTTGCGTTCGACGCCGTTGTAAACAACTTCCACTTTTTCACTGTCAACGCCATAACGGTTGATTATGATATTGCGTGTATAATGGCTGACAGCAATTATTTTATGCGCCCGATGCATACCTTCTCGCTCGATGTCGTAAATCATCTGATTTACATTCTCGCCGCTGCGGTCAAATTCCGTCGAGTGGACGTGTACAATCAGCGGTCTTCCACTAATAGCCGCCACGGTAATTCCTGCCGGATATGTCATCCAGTCGTGTGCATGGACAATGTCAAACTGCTCACACTTAGCCAATTCAGAAGCAACCGCTGCATAACGATGGACTTCAGTATACATGTCTCTGCTGTAATCATCACTTCCGCCCGGCCAGCCAGCCGTAATCATGCTTCCACCGTGTATTTTTCGTTTCTGCCTTAAAGCCTCTTCGATTTGCCTACGGTATAAATCGGGGGTTGAATAAGGTTGGAGCGGTGAACTAATCGCATGAAACCTCACATTTCTCATTTCATCGAACATAAAGGATGTAGTGGAGGCAAAGGAATCCGGAGTCACCAACTTAACATGAGTAGTAAAACTGCCTTCTATCATTCTTGGCAGAACAAAAGCAACTTCCACTCCAAGCTGGTCCATCGCTTTGGTAAGCCCGTAGCAGGCGGTACCCAAACCACCGCTGATAAACGGTGGAAATTCCCAACCTAACATGAAAATTTTCATCTAACGGGCTCCTGGTGATTTGTCTTTATAATCATTTACTCAGCAAGAAGTTACAAAAGACTTCTTTCTCCTCATTAAGCAAGTAATAATGACGTTTTCCTACTATTTAGCAGAACCGCCCACGATACGACACAGTAAACTCGTTATCGGCTGGAAACTAAATTACACTTAATCCGAAGCCGATAAAAAAATACGGTAGTTACCCTAAAATTACCTGTTTACTAATATATAAATCGGTGTTTTAAGTGTTTTAAGTTCACAAAAATTTCTGCAAAATCGCGAATTTTGATGTTGATATGATACATTTTATTGGCCGAAAGCCACAAAAATGATGTATATATTAATTTTTCCCGGTATAAACCGAAATCGACGTGTGGGCTGGAGTTGGGGTGATTATCGGAATCAAGCTAATTTGCGTCATGCAAACTCTATCTCACAATCTTCTTCTTAAGTAGTAACCACAAATTGAAGTTCGATTGTCAGGCTTCTTTTTAGACCGATAAGATTAGCCGCTCCACATTTCTAAAAAGCGAAGCGGCTAATCTTGAAACGCCTATGTAAACGTAACCCGCTTAACCAAAAGATGTTAGCGCGCCATTTGTCGTTAGAATCAGTATGCCAAATAACTTCTAACGAGACTTACAGATCCTGTGCCTTCACAGTACTGCGGCGATTGGCTTTGGTTCGCGCTATGGCATCATCAATCATACCATAAACCTTATCACTTATTGCCCCAAGGGCATCGGACGAGGTCATCATCTTTTTGCTTTTGATGTAGGTCTTAACTTTACTAGCCACAATCAAAGATTCTTTTTTTGCCATTCTAAAATCCTCCCTGTTAAAAGGTTAAACTGTAATTACTCCGGTACCAAATCCTCATGTCCGGCACATCTTTGATACGCTGTTATTACAGACAATCAATGCAATTTGCAACAAAAAAACACTGAAAACGCTAAATTTTTAAATATAAGGGCTGATAGCTGAAAATTCGTCACTGCACCCGGTCACTTTTCCAGACAGTTTTTTTCTCTTAAAGTCAGCATTTTTTATAATTTATATAGTCTAATTTGACGAAAATATTCAAATAAGAAGCTTAAAAACTTACGCATGGATGCCGAGATAGATTAAAAAAGGGGATATTAAACGCCAACAGGGATGTTTTACAACAAGAGATATTGTGGAGGAATAAAATGGCAAAACGTAAAAAAGGCCAAAATTCTCCGGCCAACTTACAAGGGTATGTTGTTGTTACCTTTGCCGAAGATATGGACCAGGCCCGAGAATACAAAACTCTGCTGGAAGTTAATGATGTCTCCGCCATAATAAGTGAGCAGCAGGAACAATCATTAGGTTCCAAGGAAATCGCCGTAATGGTTCCCGAAGATTTTCTCGACGAAGCACATGTAATAATCGAATCGCAACACGCCTATGATGATTTCTACGACTATGCATTGGAAGAAGATGATGGCGATTTCGATGACGATTTTTTCGAAGACGACTTTTAGTCTGTTAAGCTTCCGTGAATTCGCAGGGACGACTTAGCATTTCGCATTCGCGTCGGCATTATTATTAACTGTTTCCACGTTCGGAAACCAATAAAGAAACACAGGCCTTAAAATGGATAAAGAAAATACTCAAAAAGATTATCAAGGCGAGGAACGCAGAGAAAGTGTTGTCGATAGACGCTTAGGTCTGGACCGCAGACGTGGACCCGGCAGACGACTAAGCGATGAGCGAAAAGCAGCTGAACAAGGACAAATGTCCGATGAACAGCTTGAGTTCCTTATGGCAATTGATGAATATAAAAGACAAAACACAAGACCTTTCCCCACCTGGACCGAGGTTCTCGAGGTCATAAAGGCGTTGGGCTATCGTAAAGTGGCTGAGCCGGAATCGCTCAAACCATTCATTAAAGAATCAAAGCCTGATCAAATACCGGCCGAAGCGTGACATCAAATAAGCTCAGGTAAAATAAACTTCCATCACCTGATGTTAAAAACGCAGTAACTATCCGTCATTCTCAGCGGAGAATTCCTTCATTAGTTCTGCATTGTCCACCCACATCACAAAAAACGGATTAGCTCCCCCCTGCCGTTTTTTTTCATACACCAGGAAGGGTTTGTCGAAGTGAAAGTTCCGAGACAGTATCGGACGGACGACATCCGAGCCGGCCTGCGATGTTGGGACGACACCAATCCGGCCCGGCGCGAAGTTCACAACCTGCCTGGCTTCAATGATGCTACAATCCTGCCACTTCGAGTTTGCGAAGAACCTGCCCTCCAGCTCCGTAAAATTATGAGTTAATTTATAGAGAACATCAGGTATCCGTAAACTGTCGCCAAGAATTAAGCCGGGAGGTCGAAGCACACGTAATTCCTCATATCCCGGGTAATTTCTAAATGCAGCCATTTTCTCCTCAACGAAAGCCACTGTCTCACTAAGTGTGCCGTATTGAGGTACCCGGGCAAAAATAATCTGATACGGACTCGAATTTTTACATAGATCTATCGCAAATTCCGCTTCACCCAACGAAAATTCGTCGCGTTTGTAGTAAAGGACATCAACCTGCTCATGAACCAGCTCCGCGTCCGAGTTCCATTCTTCCAGATAAGTGCAAAATGACGTGACATCTGTATACACACCATTTGAATCTTCAAAGGTAAACGCATCGTCATTGACAAAGAATGGATAATCGAACTCGATATTCAAATCCAGGTATGAATAGACCACCGCCGCATCAGACATCGTACTGTACGATTCATCAAAGACAGGTGACGGCTCAGAAGGAAAGCGACTTGCCATTTCTTCCTGAATCTTTTCGAGGATTCCATAATCCACCAAACCGGACGCTGAATAGAACGATTCCTCCTCGAGGTCTGTTTCTGAAACTTCAGCCTTATTTAAACGAGCCGCCAACTCCTCGGCACCAGGAACCTGAATGGGCTCACCGATAATGTTTTCCTCAAGTCCATCCCAGGCTATCTGGAACGCTGAGCACCAAATTACATTTCGACATTCCGGCATAGGGCTGTCAAGAGTTGCGACAACTGAGGTTCGTTCTAAATCTACTGAATTTACTTCTTCAGGCTGTTTGGTTACTATTATCTGCCTTGGTGGCGGAGGGTCGTGTACAAGTAATGAATCCAGCACATCTTGTGATTCGCTGATTCCAACTGTAGGCGTGCCGCCTACTCTAATATCTCCCCCGTCCCAGAATGTATAAATATTGTCGTCGTTTATGCCACAGAACGAGCTTGTTTCAAAGCTTACGTGGCTATCCATAAAAAGAACATTCTGTCCTTTTTCATCATGTGCGATAGCATTACAGGCTTCTACATCTTCTCTGTCGCCCTCAGGATTGATCAGTCTAAAAAAATCTTTAGCCGCTCCGGCAGGAGAATCCACCCACGGATTGCGATCAGCTAATACCGCCAGGCCGGGCTCTCTTGACGTAGTCAAAGCATAAACGCCATAAGGCATATGGTAAGCATAGCTGCAATGGTTGTAAGGCTCAGGCCCGAAGTCCCAGACTTGAACAAGGCTTCTACCCCTTGCTTCATAATCAGCGAGACGGAATTCTGTCGTTCCCTCATCGCCCGGGCAGATAAAAGACCTGGGTGTCACTTCGGCGTATTTCACCAACAGATACAAACTCGAACTGATGGTCGCTTCACCACCTTCACCTCTAGGGTCTATGCCATAAGCTTCATATCTATTTTCGGCCATCCAATTCGGTATTTGGGAAGACCATACACTGCTTCTGCCGCCGGCACGAGGAAACTCATCATCGTAGTCGTTGGAATAAATCAGCATTGCCCTGCCTAAGCCGGAAAGATTAGTACCACATACTATGCGAAAAGCAATAGAATCTGATTTATTGCCGGCAGGTATAACAACGGCAGTAACAAACAGGCATATAAACACTACTACAATCACCTCTACCCGCGTCATATGTCTGCGTTTACATCGTCCGGCCATTTTCATTTTCCTCCAATAGATTTAGAACGCACGCCTCTAAAATTCCCAAAGACACAAAAACCCCACTCCAGCGAAGTCACGTTCTACCGCCATTTGAACATTCTCCTTAAAAAACCAACTCGCGAGCTTTATTATAATACAAAACGCGCCTAAAATGCAAAGATTTTCTTTAGGAAAATTTTCGGCGTAATAATAGGGGTGGAGGTAAGCTTTTTGAAATTACCAGCCGCCGGGCTGGAGTAAATCGCTGACCGGCTCGTTCCACCATTTCGGGTCTCTGAAATACTGCTTGAGCATCATAGCAGCAACAACGCCGTCACCGACTGCCGTAGCTAACTGCATAGCCGCTCCAATTCTACAATCACCGGCCACGAATACACCCGGCACACTCGTTCGAAGATATGCGCAGTCGCACTTAATGAATCCGTTGTCCGTCAGGTCAACAAAACCTTTCAAAAAGCCTGTGTTAGGAACCATGCCGATAAATATAAAAACGCCGTCACAGGGATAGCCCTCTTCCTCGTTTGTCTTAACGTTTTTGAGCTTTACAGACTGGGCCTTACCTTCGCCCTGTATGGCGGTCGCGATTGTGTCATACTTTATAACCAGATTCGAGTTTGACTCGTTGGCCTTTGCTAAAAGTTCTTCGACTAAAACTTTGGCGGCCCGGAATTCATCTCTGCGGTGTATCATTGTAACCTTTTCTGCGAACTTTGTAAGGTGAAGGGTTTCTTCGACCGCGGTATTGCCGCCGCCGACAGCCACTACCTGCTTGCCCTTAAAGAAGGGCGCATCACAGGTCCCGCAATAGCTGACGCCGGCTCCGGCGCTGCGGAATTCCTCTTCACCCGGCACGCCGAGTTTGCGATAGTCACTACCCGGCGTTAAAATTACCACCCTCGCAGAGTATTTATCCTCATCACAGTGAACCGCTATTTTGCCATCCGGCTCCTTCTCTAATTTCGTGACTTCGGAGCCGGTCTTTATCTCGGCGCCGAAGTTCTCAACCTGTTTTTGCATCTGCATAATCAGGCCTGCGCCGTCGATACGTTCGATGCCGGGGTAGTTTTCGATTCTGTCGGTGTTAATAATCTGACCACCGGGCATGAACTTTTCGAGTATCAACGTTTTCATCCTGTCACGGGCGGTATACAAAGCCGCTCCAAGTCCTGCCGGCCCGGCCCCAACTATTATGCAATCATAAACATCTGACATAATTTAAGTATCCTTTA
>JASFMF010000086.1:0-6828 GCA_050117705.1 Phycisphaerales bacterium | reverse complement strand
TCTTGGTTTTTGGTTCCGCTGGTTTTACTAGTTTTTCTATCTAACAGTTTCCGCATACTTTTCGTAAATTTTTTCGAACCTTCTTTGGCCATGAGTATCTGATTCACTAGAAATACTAAAATTTCCCTTATTGATTCTGCGATCTCAAGGCATTCTTCATCTGTTTTTGCATGTATTCCTTCGCTTAATGTTGAGTGCAGGATGTTAAGCGGATTCATTCCATCAGGTCTTAATATTTCGGGAAGTAAATCTTTAACTAGCTTGATTTTTTCCTGCACTATAATAGCTTCCTTTGTCTTTTTGAGAGCATCAAGATATTGTTGCTTTTCATTTTCAGGGATGAGGTTCGTTATAGAATCCAGCAAAGAATCGATTATTTCTTCTATAATTCTTCTATAATAGGCATAGGCACCTATGCCATATCCTTGAGATTCACAAACCAAACCTTTTTTGTAGTAATCTTGATGATCTCCCAGTAATTTCGAGAGATTTTTATCCGGCACAATTTCCCATGGAGGACATTGCCCAACTTTCATCACATAATCATCTGCAAATTTTAGTAAAAAGAAACGCTCATATTTCTTACAAGCAGAACATAAATATACAACCCGAACAACCATTCCTATACATTTGGTGCTATATTCATAGCCATCATAGTACTCGTTACTCATATTGAATGTCTGAAGACAGCCACAAATCTGGCAGTGCATCCTAATAGGAGGTTTCGAAATGCTCCTTAAAAGTTGATATCCTATGTCAGCAGGAAACTTTCTATATAACGGATAAGTTTCCAAGAACTTTGCATCCGGCATACTATAACTCCTACTGTTACTGCTCGAACAATTCAGGCTGGGCGGGGGTGGCTTTCTTTTTGTGGGATTTCAGGCCTAAATGTTCGCAGGCTTGTTTTGTGACTTCTCTGCCGCGTTTTGTTCGACGCAAAAAACCAATCTGTAAAAGATACGGCTCGACAACATCTTCCAATGTGTCTCTTTCCTCGCCAAGCGTGGCGGCGATGGCTTCGATTCCAGCGGGGCCGCCATCGTAAACATTTGCCAGCGCTTTTAAGACCGACCTGTCCAACTCGTCCAGGCCCAGCGCATCAATCTGCTCCATCTTCAGCGCATTTTCAACAATTTTGGTGCTGAGGATCCCTGAGCCTTTTACCTGGGCGTAGTCACGGACACGTTTTAACAGCCGGTTTGCTACTCTCGGCGTTCCGCGGGAACGATCCGCTATTAATTCAAGCGTTCCTTCCTCGCACTGCAAACCCAACAGTTCGGCAGACCTTTCTAAAATATCCGTTAGTTCCGCACTGCTGTAAAAATCCAGGTGATATAACATTCCGAACCGGCTGCGAAGCGGAGCGCTTAATAATCCGGCCCGGGTTGTAGCGCCGATTAGTGTAAAGCGCTTAAGGGGGAAATTTATTGTTTTTGCGTGCAGGCCGCTATCGACGGTGAAATCGACTTTGAAATCTTCCATAGCGGGATAGATGAATTCTTCGACGAGCGTGCTCAGTCTGTGGACTTCATCGATGAAGAGAACGTCGCCGGTATTGATATTACTCAAAAGACCCATTACATCGCCTGCTTTTGCAAGGGCCGGGCCTGATGAGCATCTAATCCTCGCATCCATCTCATTTGCCACGACGTGAGCCAGTGTTGTTTTGCCGAGTCCCGGCGGGCCGTAAAATAAGATGTGCTCTAACGGCTCAGACCTTTGTTTGGCCGCTTCTATTGCGATTGCGAGTTTTTCTCTGACGTTTCCCTGGCCGACACATTCAGCCAAATACTTGGGCCGGAGAGATACGTTAAAGCTCTCCTCCTGCTCACTTAAAGACTGTCCACTTATGATTCTGCCTATAGTCATGCTTTTAACATTTATTTTGAGCGAGATAATCTTTTATACTCTTGATACCTTCTTCCTCGGCATCTTTGGCACTTCTAACATTTTGTGCCGAATAATTCAAGTTTTCGACATCGGGTTTTTTATTGTTGGAGAAGTATTCCCAGACAGGTTTTAAGAAAGAAGCCACTTTTTCATAAGACAGGGCAGCTTTTTTAAGCATTTCATTTCCATTGGAAATATCATTGAGATAATTCCGGGCATAGCAACGTGCCGAGTAATAATGCCCTGCGTAATAAACTGCGAACTGTGGTAAATTGGATGGGAGTTTTTTGCTCTTGCCTGCCCCAACAAGGAGAGCCCATTTATCAAAGATTGAGGCCCATAGCTCATAGGCGTCCAGGCCATTTTGATAGACGGGTCGTTCCGACCATTCCTGTTGCTCGGCGTGTGCTACGGCTGCTTTGAGGGAATTAAGGATAACATCTTCTCGGCTTCTTTCATTCGGCTCTGCCGGGATGGCTACCGATAAAACGTTAATTCCATTTTTTCCCAGCTTGATATAGGGTAGAGACAAGGATTTTCCATCGCATGCGAGAATCGAATACAACTGTTTGTCATTGTCATACCCTATTATCAATCCCCACTCAACCTTGGCAACATCCCAGGCGATTGCAGGGGTTCCAGAATTTATTCGTTTAATAATTTCTGTGTGAGCCTGCTGCCTTCTTTCCTGCTCCTTGTCACCATCTTCCCACATTCGGTCGATATAGACACAGTGAAATCCAGCTTGCTCGATTGCTTCGGGCAATATATCAGGCCATTTGAAAACGCTCATCGCGCTGGGGCACATAAGTTCGTGAATCCAAATCCTGAAAGCAAAAGCGCCGGCGCCCATTAGGTAAGCTGGGTTGACATCGACACCAATATAGTTGAGCGCAGTCGCCAGACTGGCCATATATGAGTGGTATATGCCGGGCTCGCCTTTTTTAATTGCCTTCTCGTCGGAATACCACGAGATGTTTTTTAAGATTCGTGCTGGCGCTGTATTAGTCATCTTAATGTCCGGAGAAAGATTTACACTTCTACTCCCTGTTTTAATCTATATACCAAAGGCACAAGCGCTTCGGCCGTATTTATATCGGGGTGCTTGCGGCGCGCCAGCTCGACCAGCTCCATCGCCTCAGCCCGCTTTTCGCCCCATGCGATAAGAATCTCCAGCGCTTCAAGCTGGAATGGCTTGAAGCCTAATGCCGGTCTGGAAGGTTCGGCGCCGATGGCAAAGGACTGTAATTTGCCTTTTAGCTCGGCGATGATTTGCTGGGCCATCCTTTTTCCTACCGCCGGCAGTGACATCAGCGTTTTGTCGTCGCCGCTTTCTATCGCTGTTGCTATCGTGGCTATCGGGATGCTCAACGAGCGCAGGCCTTTTTTAATGCCCATGCCTTTTACGCTGATGTACTTGGTAAAGAAATCTCTCTCGCCGGAGTTTAAGAAGCCGACCATTCTGGGGATCAAGTTTCCGCCGCCAAGCGTGCCCTCGTAATATTCCATCGTGCACAGAGAAATGTCCGAGCCGATTTGGCCGGACAATGAATCCACGCAATAACTTGGTAACATTATTTCATAGCTGACCGAGTCCACCTGCACCAGGCAGCAGTCGCTATCAAGCTTTACAAGTTTTCCTTCAATGCCGGCTATCATGTCGATTTATTATTTATGATTTTCTATTTATTATTTCAACGGCTTAGACAACGATACTATTTATCGAGTTTGCGCAGCATAGCGCGGTTGCAATGGCATCGGCCACGTCATTTGGCTCAGGCACCTGAGGTAAGGATAAAATAGTTTGAATAGTCCTTTGCACCTGCTCCTTCGAAGCCCTGCCGTTACCGGTAATCGATTTTTTTATTCGCGTTGCACTAAAGCTTTTAAGCTCTACTTCCGCCTGAGCACATTGCTGCAGTATAACACCTCTTGCGTGCCCCATCAATATCGCCGTTTTCGGATGCGCGTAGTGTGAGTACAATTCCTCCACCGCTACAACATCGGGCCTGAAATTTTCAAGAAGCGACTGGGTATCTTCGGCAATTCTGTTGAGTTTTTGCTCTATTGCCAGAGACGCCTCCGTGCTGATAACGCCTGCTTCAATCAGGTTTTCCTTCCCATCACCTGTCTCCATACAGGCATATCCGCAGACCCGCAAACCCGGATCGATACCGAGTATCCTCATTTGGCCCTCCAGGTTGTCTGGTCCGCCTTGTCTTCCAGCAGAATACCAATTTCTTCCAGCTTATTACGAATCTTGTCCGCCTCGTCAAAATCTTTGTTTTGACGCGCCTCGTTCCGCTGTTCAATCAAAATGTTGACCAGCATGTCTATCTTCTTGTCATCAGCACCACCGACCAGCGGATAATTCTGCCTTACGATACCGAGACAATCGCCGCCCAGGCGGTCGAACAGAACCTCAACAAGATTAAAAGTCGCCAGGGTAGTACGGCTGTCATCAAACAGTTTCTGCGCCAGGCGAACAAGCTCAAACATGACCGACAGTGCAATTGAAGTATTCAAATCATCATTCATTGCAGCTTCGAATTTTTCTCTAATCTCTTTTAGCTGTCCGGCTACCTCCTCATCCATAGGGCCTTCCTTGGCTTTTCCCACTTCTCTTCTCAACGCCTTAACCGTCTCGGTTATTTTTTGGTAACCGCTTTGTGCGGCGAACAGTGCCGCATCTGAGAAGTCTAACGGGCTTCGGTAATGGCTGTTCAACACCAACTGCCTTATCGCCAACGGGTCATAGTATCTTGTCAGCCTCTCGTGCGAGCCTGAGAAGGCCTGTTTCAATGTAATAAAATTGTTGAGACTCCTGCTCATTTTCTGCCCGTCAACAGTGACCATATTATTATGCAGCCAGTACCGAACAAACGGCGCATCGTTGGCGGCTTCCGACTGGGCGACTTCGCATTCATGATGCGGAAATTTATTGTCCAGACCGCCGCCGTGGATATCGATTGTCTTACCGAGATATTTCATACTCATTACCGAGCATTCCAGATGCCAGCCGGGATAACCCATCCCCCAGGGACTCGGCCACTGCATAATATGGTTCGGCTCGGCTTTCTTCCAAAGCGAAAAATCGGCAGGATTCTTTTTATCAGGTGAAACCTCCACGCGTGCGCCGGCCAACATCTCATCGACGTGTCTGCCGGAGAGTTTGCCATACTCGGCAAACTTGGATATATCGAAATATACCGAGCCATTGGCTTCATAGGCATAGCCTTTTTTCAGAAGTGTTCTAACCAGCCCGATCTGTTCGAGTATATGGCCGGTAGCCCGAGGGCTTATGTCCGGCCGAAGACAGTTCAGCATGTCCATATCTTCGAAGTAGCTGCGAGTATAGTATTCAGCCAGTGCCATAGGATGCATTTTCTGTTTTCTCGCCACCACAGCAATCTTGTCCTCACCTTCATCGGCATCGTCCACCAGATGACCTACATCCGTTATATTTTGCACGTAGGTGACATCATAGTCCAGATAGCGAAGGTACCTGATAAGGACATCAAAGCTCACATAACTTTTAGCATGACCCAGATGCGCATGGCTGTATACCGTAGGCCCGCAGATATACACACCAACTTTGCCTTCTTCCACAGGCACGAATTCTTCTTTCCTCCTTGTCAAGCTGTTATAAAGGTTCAGTCCCATTTCTTTAACACCATCAAAAAATCTTATTAAAGTCGGTCCCCGTTTTCTTTTTTCTTAATAAATTATTAACGAATAATCAACCATCATTTACAATGTTCTTCTTCTCCTCTTTTTTAAGAGTACCGATGCCGTGGCAGCTATAGCCTCGCCGGCCCCAATATCGCCAAGCCTTTCATTTGTTTTTGCCTTGACGTTCACCGCTGTAAAATCAATTCCCAAAAGCCCTGCGATGCACCTTTTCATCTGACCTTTGAACGGCTCAAGCTCAGGCTCTTCAGCGTGAATTATCAAATCGATATTAACCACTTCCCAGCGTTTTTCTTCGAGCCGTTCTTTTACGATAACCAAAAGCTCTTTACTGTCCACGTCTTTTAATGCCTGGTCGGTATCAGGAAACATTGCGCCTATATCACCCATACCGCTTGCTCCGAGCAGGGCGTCGATAAGGGCATGCAGGCCGACATCGCCGTCACTGTGGCCGACAAGACCGGCCGAGTACGGCAAATAAACTCCACAGAGCATCAGCTTCCTGTTCTCGGCCAGCCTGTGGATATCGGTGCCAATCCCGATGCGAAGGTCACATTTGGTTTCTTCTTCAATCACAACGTTCCCTTTGTGCTTGGGACATCCGTCCCGACAATGCCTACAGCCGTACCGAGCGCCTTGCCCAGTCCCTTGAAAATCGCCTCGGCAATGTGGTGGCTGTTTGTTCCATAAGGTACGTTTATATGCAGGTTGAACTTTCCGTTGTTCGAAAAGCTGCGCAGCATTTCTTCCAGGCACTCGACGTCGAAGTCGCCGATTTTGTCCGTCCGGTACTCAGCGTTATACACACAGCTTGCCCTGCCCGACAAATCGACAGATACATTCGCAAGGGCATCTTCCATCGGCACGGAACTGTGGCCGTATCTGGCAATTCCCTTTTTATCGTCAAGAGCCTTCAGCAAACATTCTCCAAGACAAATTGCAATATCCTCGACCGTATGGTGGGCATCGACATCCAGGTCACCTTTTGCTTTGACAGTCATGTCGATTCTGCTGTGCTTGCTCAGGTGTGTGAGCATGTGATCCAGAAAACCGATGCCGCTGTCAATCTCGTATTTGCCGACGCCGTCCAGATTCAGCTCGACCTTAACATCGGTTTCGTTTGTCTGCCTGTGGATTTTAGCAGTTCGCTCTTTCATAAGAATTATCCTTATATTGTGTCACCGCATGCGCGGCGAAGCATTTTATTCGGACAGGATTTCTTTCAAAGCCAAAATAAGTGTATCA
>JASFMF010000085.1:0-6829 GCA_050117705.1 Phycisphaerales bacterium | reverse complement strand
TGATAAACGAGCATAATATCAAGGGCTGGGTAAACTGCTCACGGAGATATACCGATTTCTATCAAAAAGCCGCTCCTATTCTTCAGGCTGGCCGAGGCCCAATAACTTTAAATGTCAGAGTTACTAAAGGATTAGGCTGCACTACGATTCATATACTGGACCTTTTCAACTGGTTTACCGGCGATTGCGAGACTACCAAATTGGATGGCCGGTACATTTTACCAGAGTTATTTGATAATTCGAGAGAGAGAGATTTAGTTGAGTTTGCAGGAACAATAACAGGACAGAACCGAAATGGGGATTTTTTAACAATCACTTTTTTACAGGATAACGACGATGCTTGCATAGTAAATATATTCCGTGAAAATGTCATAGTTTGGGTCAACGAAACTATCGGGAAGGGTTTTATTGCCGTGAATGATTCAAATTGGGATCTTTGTGAATATCAGTATCAGCCACCATATACCAGTATTGTAACCAGGCAGATAGCGGAAGATATTTTTTTCAACGATTCCTGTCATTTGCCTAAAGTAGAGGAATTATTCACCTCACATAGAGAGATGTTTGGTATATTTAATTCTGTAATTGAAATCGTCGCAAATAAGCCAACGGAACTTTGCCCTATCACGTAACTGGAGAAACAGATATTGTCTTATGACAAGCTTGTAGGGATTCGCGAACTTGATTTTCGCGATAAGTCCATCCTGCTTATAGGAGGTGGCTGGATGGCCGAGCAGTACCATGACGCCCTGAAAGCTTTTGGAGTAGAAAAAGTCAATGTCATCACCAACACCGAAAAAACTGCTTCGAAATGGAAAAATGAAAGGAACTTAAAAGCCTTTTCTGGTGGATATAAAAAGGTACTGCCTGATTTAGCAAATCCATTTGACTTGGTAATCGTTGCTACTCCTATCGACCAATTACAATCCGCTACAACCGAGTCTATCCGGGCAGGTAATAAGAATATCCTGGTAGAAAAACCTGCCGGCTTGTATTCATCTTCACTGAAAAAATGGGCGAAGAAAATCTCCGACGATATTCGTGTCAGAATCGCCTACAATCGCCTGGTGTATCCGAGCTTATGGAAACTAAAGGAAATTATCGATCGAAATAACGAAACGATAACTTCGTGCTTTTATACATTTACTGAATGGGTGCATACAATCAATTTTAATAACAATCAGGCGGATTGCTACCAAAGGTGGGGCATTGCTAATTCTCTTCATGTCATTTCCATGGCACATTCTTTGATAGGCCTGCCGGCAGAGCTTTCCACTTGCAGGGCAGGATCAATTCCGTGGCATAAGGCAGGTTCACGGTTTACAGGTGCAGGGGTAACCGATCGGGATGTTATGTTTTCCTACCATGCGAATTGGCAGTCAGCAGGTAGATGGGACGTTGAGATAATGACAGATACCAGAGCATACAGGTTTATACCTTTAGAGGAATTATTCTGTTGCGATAAAGGTTCTGTAAAATGGAAGCCTGTAGAAATAAATCCAGCTTTTTCCGAATGTAAAGTCGGCGTAGCGGAGGAATTAGCGGTCATGCTAGCACCTGAATTAGAGAATTCCATAGAATTAGTTACGCTGGAAAAAGCGATTTCATTTACAGAATTAGCAGAAAATATTTTTGGTTATTCACACTGATAACGTAATGGTTGAAAAAAACAAACTCGATCAGTTGGTAATCTTAGCCAGCGGTTGAGGATAGAGACTACACCTGCTAATAGAATTGAGAAACGGAAAATTTCAGTTAGGTTTTTAAGATGCAAGTAGTGATCTTTTGCGGCGGTTTAGGAACACGCATTAGAGAAGAAACTGAGTTCCGTCCGAAGCCAATGGTGAAGATTGGGGTACGTCCAATTTTATGGCACATTATGAAGATTTATGCTCATTATGGCTTTAATGACTTTATCCTGTGTCTCGGTTATAAAGATGAAGTAATAAGAGATTATTTTTATCATTATGAGGTTCTAAATAAAGATTTCACAATAGATCTCGGTAACAACAAGAATATAGTAATACATGGCAATCATGATGAAGAAGACTGGCGTGTTACTTTAGCAAACACTGGCTATAAAGCACTAAAAGGTGCCAGATTAAAACAGATAGAAAAATATATTGACGGCGATCAATTAATGGTGACCTATGGAGATAGTATTGCCAACATAGATATTAACGCACTCTTAGCCTTTCATCGTAGCCATGGAAAATTGGCAACTTTGACCGGGATAAATCCTACTTCACAATTCGGGGAATTAAGAGTAAAGAATAATAGAGTCGAAGCTTTCAGTGAAAAAACAAAAAATGGCCATAGCCTGATTAATGGTGGATTTTTTGTTTTTAATAAAGGAATCTTTGACTATCTGTCCAATGACGACGATTGTGATCTGGAAGTTGGTGCTCTCGAAAATATAATAAGAGATGAGCAACTTATGGTTTATAAACACAAAGGTTTCTGGGCATGTATGGACACACTCAGGGATATGGAACATCTAAACAAATTATGGGCCGAAGACAAAGCTGAGTGGAAGATATGGAATAGTTAACTCCTAGCTCAAGTTTATGACTGTTCACACAATCCGAGTAGTTAACAGGTATTGAGTGATAAATATGTTTGGCAATGTGTATAAAGGCAGAAAAGTTCTTGTTACCGGTAATACCGGTTTTAAAGGTTCCTGGCTGGTTTTGTGGCTTTTAAATCTTGGCGCCAAAGTTGTTGGCTATTCTTCAAATATTCCAACGAGACCTAATCATCACGAAATTCTAAATTTGGATTTTGAAACAGCATGGGGAGACACTCGTAACTTAGAAAAACTGCAAAAAACATTTGAAACTTTTCAACCGGAAATCATTTTTCACCTGGCGGCCCAACCCCTTGTCCTAAAGTCTTATCGGGATCCGGTTGAGACTTTTGAGACCAATGTTATTGGAACAGTTAATGTTCTTGAGGCTTGTCGATATATAGATTCCGTCAGAGCTATTGTAAACATTACCAGTGATAAATGTTACGAAAATAAAGAGTGGGTGTGGGGATATCGTGAAAATGATCCTGTCGCAGGTCGTGATCCTTATAGTGCGTCAAAAGGATGTGCGGAATTGGTCATAGCCAGTTATAGAATGTCATTTTTCCCGATTGGAGAATATAAGCAAAACCATCATACTCTTGTAAGCAGCGTCAGAGCCGGAAATGTCATTGGTGGAGGTGACTGGGCAGAAGACAGGCTCGTGCCGGATATTATGCGCGCTGCCAGTAAAAATAGAAAAACTATTATACGTAATCTGCATGCAATAAGGCCCTGGCAACATGTCCTAGAACCCTTGTCCGGGTATCTGTTATTGGGACAACGATTACTCGAGGACAAGAAAGAATTTTCAGGTAGTTGGAATTTTGGTCCTAATTATAACCAGCATATTCAAGTTCTTGAAGTAGTTCAAGAAATGCAAAAGCACTGGGATCGTATCGATTTCCAGCCCACTGAGGATGAGAAAAATCTGCACGAAGCAACCTGGTTAAAGCTTGATTGCTCAAAAGCTCATACAAAACTTGGCTGGAAACCTGTTTTAAATAGTTCGACAACGTTTGCAACAACGGCACTATGGTATCGTGAGTTTTATGAATCTGGTCGAGTGCTCAGCCAGGAGCAGTTGGATAAATATACAAAAGATATAAGTTAGAATTGGCGTCCCGTGTTATGTAATGAAGATTACTGAGCTTCCCCTTAAAAATGCGTATGTTCTTGAACCGGAACCTTTCACGGATCATCGCGGAAAATTCGTCCGAATTTATTGCTTTAATGAATTACAGCGGATTTGTCACAGCAAACCAATTGTCCAGATCAATCATTCTCTATCCAAACTGAAAGGTACTGTCAGAGGAATGCACTTTCAGTATCGACCAAAAGCAGAGACCAAAATAATCAAATGCATGCGTGGATCTGTTTTTGATGTCATCATTGATATTCGTCGAGGTTCATCTACCTTTTTACAATGGCACGGAGAAGTATTGTCCGCAGAAAACATGAAAATGATGTACATACCCGAGGGCTTTGCTCACGGTTTTCAAGTTTTAGAAGAGAATATAGAACTACTCTATTTGCATACAGAACTTTACAATCGTGAACATGAAGGGTGCGTTAGTTATGATGATCCGGCGATAAGTATTTCATGGCCTTTAGAAGTAGCCGACATTTCAGAAAAGGATCAAAATCACCCCTTATTATCTAAAGATTTTGCGGGAATTGTGTTGTAATGAAATGTAGATTTTGTAACACATCCCTTTGTCATGAATTCATTGATATGTTTAATTCCCCTGCCTCCAATTCTTTCTTAAACGAAGAGGAATTGAATGAGCCGGAAGTTTATTATCCACTAAAATTGTATGTTTGTGATCAATGTTTGCTTGTCCAGATTGATGAGTATAAAAAGTCAGGTGATATTTTTAATCAAGACTACGCCTATTTCTCCTCTTATTCAAAAAGTTGGGTGGATCATGCAAAAAAATATGTTGATATGATCATTGATAGATTGGACTTGGATATTGATTCATATGTGATAGAAATCGCTTCTAATGATGGCTACCTGCTACAATATTTCTTGGAAAAGCGAATCCGTTGCTTGGGGATTGAACCGAGTGCTAACACTGCGCAGGCTGCCAGGGAAAAAGGAATTGATACATTAGGAGATTTTTTTAATGTCGAGCTTGCGGAAAGTCTTGCTAAAGAAGGAAAAAAAGCCGATCTGATTATTGGTAATAATGTACTTGCTCATGTGCCGAATATCAACCATTTTGTAGCTGGTCTCAAAATTGCATTGAAGAGAAATGGTATTGTAACTATGGAATTTCCTCATTTGATGCGTCTTATTGAGGAAAGCCAGTTTGACACTATATACCATGAGCATTTTTCCTATTTCTCCTTTTGTACCGTACAACAGATTTTTTCAAAACATAGCTTAACGATATTCGATGTAGAAGAGCTTCCAACTCATGGTGGATCCTTGCGCATTTATGGCAAACATCAAGAAGATAACACCAGGGCAATCTCACCTAACGTAAGATCGCTGCAGGAACGTGAACTTACTGCCGGAATGGATGATTTATCATATTACCAAGGTTTTCAAAGTAAAGCTGATCGCGTTAAATATTCGCTTCTTTCCTTTTTGTATGAGCAAAAACAAAGCGGCGCAAAAGTTGTGGGTTATGGTGCCGCAGCAAAGGGGAATACCCTTCTCAATTACTGCGGGATCAAGAAAGATTTACTCGAATTTGTTGTTGATGTTTCTCCATATAAGCAGGGCAAATTTTTGCCCGGGAGCCGTATACCAGTGGTAAATGAAGATGAAATTAAAAGATTGAGGCCTGACTATGTGCTGATTTTGCCATGGAATATTCAAGATGAAATTATAAACCAATTAAGCTATATTCGAGAATGGAGGGGTAAGTTCGTGACATCCATTCCTGAAATCAGGATATTTTGATTAATTGAAGCGATGATATGAAAGTACTTGTTACTGGCGCGACAGGTTTTATTGGCAAATATGTTGTCAAAGAACTATTGAAAACTAAGTGTCAAATCATTGCGACCTCCCGAAATCAAGATAAAGCACGCTCTTATAAATGGTATTCCCAAGTAGAATATATTCCGTGTGATTTAAATAAAGCATTGGAGGACTTCTTTCAATTTTTTCAACAGCCTGATTTACTGATTCATCTGGCATGGGAAGGTTTACCGAATTACAATGATTTGTTTCATCTGGAAAAGAACCTCTTTTCAAATTATCGATTTCTTAAGAACATGATCGAGCACGGATTGAAATCTATGCTTGTGACAGGCACCTGCCTAGAATATGGAATGCAGAACGGTGCGTTATGTGAAAGCATAAATACTATACCCGATACTCCTTACGGCCTGGCCAAGGACAGCTTACGGGTATTCCTGGAACAACTGCAAAAACGGATAAATTTTGAATTGAAGTGGATACGACTTTTTTACCTGTTCGGTGAAGGGCAAAATCCCAATTCTATCCTTTCTCAATTAGATAGAGCACTGGAGAAAAGGCAATCTGTTTTTAAAATGTCTAAAGGGGAGCAGTTGCGGGATTATCTGTCTGTGGAAAAGGCAGCTGAGTATATTGTCAAGATAGCCATGCAAAGTGAAATAAGCGGAATCATAAACTGTTGCAGCGGTACCCCTGTTTCTATCAGGAGTCTTGTAGAAAATTACTTATCTCAGAAAAGAAAAAAAATTCATTTGAATCTCGGACATTACCCGTATCCTAATTATGAACCGATGGCCTTTTGGGGATGCGATAAGAAGCTTAAAACAGCACTGAAAGAAGAGTTATAATTACTCCCTTTCAGTGGAAAGGGGATGCTAGTGAACGAAAATATAAAATGGAGGAAAATATGAAGGCCAAAATTAAGCCAAGAATCAATCTTGAGAGTCGAACCCGCCTTGAAGAGGTTATTCCGCTTTCAACACCAATGATTTTGTTTGTTGATCCTGCGAGTACGTGTAATTTCAAATGTATGTTTTGCCCAACCGGTAATTCCAAACTGATTAAAGAGACGAGACGCTGGCAGGGTCGAATGGATTTTGATCTTTATAAGAAGATTATTGATGACCTCCATGCATTCGATCAAAAACTTAAGGTGCTCCGGCTGTACAAAGATGGTGAGCCCCTGCTCAATCCCCAGCTTGCCGATATGATTCGCTATGCAAAGGAAAGCGGGACAGTTCATTACATAGATACCACGACAAATGGATATCTTTTGGAGCCAGATAGAATCAAATCGATTCTGGAGGCAGGACTGAACCGAATCAACA
>JASFMF010000084.1:0-6871 GCA_050117705.1 Phycisphaerales bacterium | reverse complement strand
ATAGGGCACCCGGTTCGATATCGAGCTTTGCAAGCGATGCCGGACATGGTGGAGGCCCCAAAAAAGGAAAGAGAATGGCAGGGCATATGGGCAACTGCAGGGTCACCTCGAAGAATCATAAATTGGTGGCAATAGATGAGGAGAAGAACTTATTAGTTGTCAAGGGTTCAATACCAGGCCCGGCCGGTGGTTATTGTGTTGTTCGTAGTGCTAAAAAAGCATAATTAATAGTGGGAGTGACAAATACCTGAAAAATGATTAATTTAGCAGTTTACAACACTAATGGGAAGAAAGTTGAGAGCCTGAAGGTCGATGAGGCGGTTTTAGGTGGCTCGGTGAGATACCCGTTACTTAAGCAGGCCATTGTTATGTATCACGCTAACAAACGTGTGGGTACAGCTGCTAATAAAGGCAGGAGTATGGTTGCCGGTTCGAGCAAAAAGCTATTCAGGCAAAAGGGAACGGGCAATGCTCGTGTCGGGAACATTAGGACCGGCAAACGTGTTGGTGGTGGTGTTACCTTCGCAAAGAGCCTCAGAAATTTTAGTAAACGTATGCCAAAGAAACAGAGGAGATTGGCCAGAGACTCAGCGATACTGGCAAAGCTTTTAAGTGATAATGTTGTTGTGGTTGATGGGTTGAAATTTGACAAACCGAAAACAAAAGATTTTCAGGGTATTCTAAACAATTTAAAGATTGAACGAAGTTGCCTGGTGACAATTGATTCGGAAGACTTAAATCTTTATAAGTCTGCCAGGAATATTACAAAGATAGCTGTTATGCCTGTTAGCGAATTGAACGCGGCTGATATTTGCAGTTATCGTAAAATATTATTTACTAAAGATGCGATTTTATCTGTTTTGAATAAGGACCAGGAAATCGAAAATTAACGGATATTGATGTGGATGACTATAATATAATAATTCGACCTTTGATTACAGAGCAGGGAATGCACTTTGCGAATACGAAAAGTGCGTATTCTTTTGAGGTCAACAAAAAAGCCAATAAGACACAGATAAAAAATGCTGTGGAGAAAATATATAACGTAAAAGTGCAAAAGGTCAGGACCGCTAACCGCCAGGGTAAACAACGGCGCAGGGGCAGGACATTTGGAGAGACATCAAGTTGGAAAAAGGCCGTTGTATTTTTGGATCCTGAGTTTCATATAGATTTGTTCTAAATACGGGATACGAGTTATGGGTATTCGAGTTTATAAACCAACAAGTGCAGGTCGAAGGAATAGTTCGGTCAATGACTACGCTGAACTGACCACCGACAAGCCGGAAAAGTCACTTTGTAAGCGGATTAAAAAGAGCGGCGGAAGAAACCACCATGGTGTTACTACCAGCCGGTTTAGAGGTGGAGGGGCAAGGAAGATTTACCGTATTATCGATTTTAAGCGCAATAAGGATGGTGTTCCTGCGAAGGTAGCCACTATTGAGTATGATCCCAACAGGAATTGTTTTATCTCCCTGCTACACTACGCCGACGGTGAAAAGAGGTATATATTAGCTCCTTTAGGTATCAAGGCCGGTGACCGAGTGGAAAGCGGCTTGGTTTGTGAGCCTAAGGCCGGTAATGCAATGCCGCTGTCTGTAATTCCCGCCGGCATGGAGATTCATAATATCGAAATGAGGGCCGGACAAGGTGGAAAATTAGTCAGAGGTGCCGGCAGTGCTGCAAGGATTGTGGCGAAGGAAGGTGATTGGGTTACTATAATTTTGCCAAGCGGTGAGATGCGGATGATTCGCAAGGAATGCAGGGCTACAGTTGGCAGACTTAGTAATCCTGACCATCAAAATGTGCGTATAGGTAAGGCAGGACGAAAACGTCATATGGGTCGTAGGCCCCATGTAAGGGGAAAGGCGATGAATCCTGTTGCTCATCCGATGGGTGGTGGTGAAGGCAGGGCAAACGGTGGACGGCATCCTTGTTCTCCTACCGGTGTACTTGCAAAAGGCGGAAAGACCAGAAATCCACGAAATCCAAGTAATAAAAGGATTATTCGAAGACGTAAAAGTAGAAGACAAAAACAGTTAAATATATGATTTAGTAATGTAACCATGTATGAGAGATGAGAAATGGGAAGATCTCTTAAAAAAGGACCATACGTTGATGATAAATTGTTTGCTAAGGTTGGCAAACAGAATGAATCAGGCTCTCGTGAACCGATTAAGACCTGGGCAAGAAGATGTACGATAGTTCCGGAGTTTGTCGGTTTTACATTTCTGGTTCACAATGGCAAGATGTTTCATAAAGTGTTTGTTACTGAGGATATGGTAGGGCATAAGTTAGGTGAGTTTTCACCCACACGGACATTTAAAGGGCATTCGAGCAAAAAGATAAAGTAATATGCTTGAACAGTTCTTCTTGATTTGAAATGTGAGATTGTTATGCTGAGTGCTGAGAAATTAAATGAGCTTTGTCGGGAACGCCAGGTAGGTATTGAAGAATTAGCGAGTCGACTTGCCGGGCCGAGATTTGATAAAGACAAGGCGGTTCAGGTTGTTAAGAACTGGCAAAGAGGCCTGTTCAAGCCCGAACCTCGTGCTGATGATATTAGCCGTTTAGCGGCGACTTTCTCTGTTGAGGCAAATGATTTAACTGATTGGCGCTCATCTTATCGTTATGCTCCGATTTCGGCTCGTAAAGCCAGGTTGGTTACACAGTTGATAGTTGGCCGGAGGGTTCAGGATGCAATGGACATCCTGAAGTTCACGAGAAAACGCGCAGCAGAAATGATCGACAAGGTTTTAAAAAGTGCCGTCGCGGATGCTGACGAGCAACAGGCTGATGTTGATAATCTTTATGTGAGTTCGGCTCGCGTGGATGATGCAGGAGTTCGTATCGGAACAAAAAGGTGGATGCCAAAAGACAGAGGCAGAGCGCATTCTATTCGCAAAAAGGCTTGTCATATACATATAGTTGTAACACAAGTGTAAAACGTAATACGAGATATGAGATTATGGGTCAAAAAGTATCGCCAATAGGTTTTAGAACGGGAATAACGCTTGGCTGGCAGAGTACCTGGTTTGCCCCAAAGGCCAATTACGGTGATTTTCTTGTCGAGGATCAGAAAATTCGCCGGTATGTTGATAGAAGATTTAACCGTAGTATGCCCAAAGGTGCGGTAGCGAAGACAGAAATAATACGGACGCGCAACGAGGTTAAAGTGACACTGCACAGTGCCCGGCCGGGCGTAGTGATTGGCCCAAGAGGTGGGGAAGTCGATAAGTTAAGAGAAGAACTTGAGGACATAACAGGTAGAAAGATAAGCGTTAACGTTATCGAGATAAAAGAACCTGACCTGAATGCCACTTTAGTGGCTGAAGCAATTGCTGAGCAATTAAGTAAGCGAGCATCATTCAGGCGTACGATGAAGCAGTATTGTGAATCAGCAATGAATGCTGGTGCTAAGGGCGTTAAGATTATCTGCTCAGGGCGGCTGGCGGGTTCTGAGATGGCAAGGAAGGAAACACAAAAGCTTGGTAGTATTCCATTGCATACTCTTGACGCAAATGTAGATTACGCTATAGCAACATCAAGGACGACTTACGGAGCAATTGGTGTTAAAGCCTGGATATATAAAGGCAAATTTGGTGAAGAAATTGTCCAAAGCCACCAACGTCGTAGACGTCGTCCGCCAAAGCGTGTTAGCCCGACAGTGAGGGCCGGTGGCAGGGCTAAGGCTGGGCCATTGCAAGATAGTAGCAGTAAAGCTGCTGTCCCCGAGGTAGCCACTCCATCAACAGAGCCTGAAAGTCAACCAGAGGATAAATAAACAAATTGAAGAACTAATTGATTCGTGAAATAATTTTTTAGGTATAGTTTTTACAAGGTTTAGAAAAAATGGCAATGATGCCGAAAAGAGTTAAGTTTCGTAAAAGCCAACGCGGCAAAATGAAGGGCAATGCATCGAGAAGTAATTTTGTAGCGTTTGGTGAATACGGCTTACAGGCTTTGGAAACCAGCTGGATAACGGCAAGGAACATTGAAGCCGGCCGAGTTGCGGCGACGCATTTTTTGCATCGTGAAGGAAAGGTTTATATCAGGATATTTCCGCATAAACCAGTAAGTTCCAAGCCGCTGGAAACTCGAATGGGTAAGGGTAAAGGTGAACCGGAATTTTGGGTTGCCAGAGTCAGACCCGGACAGGTTTGCTTTGAAATCGGTGGGGTGGATGAAGATGTGGCAAAGCAGGCGCTGCTTAGGGTGGCTCATAAAATGCCGATTCGGTGCAGGTTTGTGAAGCGAAGACATTCGTTGTAAAAGGACGTTTCAGATGAAGGCGCAGCATTATAGAGAAATGAGTCAGGATGAACTTGAGGATAAACTTGGAGAGCTTGAGAGACATCTGTTTGATTTGCGTTCTCAGGCGGTTACGGAAAAGTTGGAAAACTCCAAGGCTGTGATTAACGTTAGGCGTGATATTGCCAGGATTAAGACAATAATGCGTCAGAGCAGGTAATATTTTATTTGCAGCTGGAAATCTAAGATGCAGGAAAGAAAATTAAAAATTTTAACCGGTGTGGTGGTAAGCAATAGTGGTGACAAAAGCATCAAAGTTAATATTGACTTTAAGGTGAAGCATCCGAAATACGGTAAATATGTAAGGCGCAGGACAAAAATTGGTGTTCATGATGAACACAATCAAAGTGGTGTTGGTGATGTTGTTGAAATTGCCGAATGCAGACCTTACAGCAAAACAAAGAGTTGGCGTCTTATCAAGGTTGTTAAAAAAGCGATTAAAGTGTGAATTGAGAAAATCATAATGATTCAGCAGGAAACAATGTTGGACATAGCCGACAATTCCGGTGTCAAGTTGGCATTATGCATTAAGGTTTTAGGAAGAGGTGGGTCTCGTGGTAAAATGACCCGGCCTGTCGCGAGTGTCGGGGATGTGATATGTGTTGCAATAAAAAAATCATTGCCGAATTGTCAGTTAGATGACAAGAAGGTACATAAGTGTGTTATTATTCGTACAAAAAGCCCGGTTAAGCGAACCGATGGCAGTTATGTGAGGTTCGATAGTAATGCTGCGGTAATGATCGATGGTGACGGTAATCCGATAGGGACAAGGATTTTTGGCGCAGTAGCTCGTGAGCTTCGCGAAAAAAATTATATGAAGATTATTTCGTTGGCAAGTGAAGTAGTATAGAGAATACAAATTAATAGAAGTGAAAGAGACATTTAGACTTTGAATTTTAGTTTTCGTTTTTAGGTTTTTTATGGCTTTGCATGTGAAAAAAGGTGATATGGTTGAAATTATAGCTGGTGACCACAAGGGTGCTACCGGCAGAGTACTGCGTGTGATACCTGAAAAGAAGAGTGTAGTAGTTCAAGGTCATAATATAGCAAAAAAACATGTTCGACCTTCGCGTAAGAACCCACAGGGAGGCCGAGTTAATGTTGAACAACCAATACATATAAGTAACGTTTTGCCGGTGAATCCGAAAAGTTCGCGAGGCAGCAGGGTCCGTTATCAGACCGGCAAGGATGGTGCTAAAAAACGCCTTGCTGCAGATGGCACCGAGATTGGTGTTGTTAGGAAGACAAAATAATTCATTGGTGGTTTTTTGCCAGTTAACCGGTAAGAGATTTGAGATGGCACGATTAAAAGATTTATATAAATCAAAAGTAATTCCGGAGCTTGTAAAAGAATTCGGCTATAAAAATCTTATGGCTGTACCTAAGATGGAAAAAGTTGTCGTATCTATGGGTATAGGCAGAGCAACACAGGATAAGAAATTTTTAGAGTTAGCCAAGAAGGATTTAACGATGATTGCGGGCCAAATGCCTATGGCTTGTAAGGCCAAGAAGAGTGTTTCGAATTTTAAGGTTCGTGAGGGGACGGAAACGGGTTTGAAGGTAACGGTACGCGGCGTAAGAATGTACGAGTTTATGGACAGGTTAATCAGTCTTGCGATTCCGCGAGTGAGAGACTTTCGAGGTCTTAATTCGAATAGTTTTGACGGAAGAGGTAATTACTCGATGGGTTTAGCCGAGCAGAGTGTTTTTCCTGAAATAAATCCGGCGAAGATAGAATTTCAACAGGGTATGAACATAACTTTTGTAACTACAGCGAAAACGGATGAAGAAGCAAGAAAATTGCTTCAGCTTTTTGGTATGCCTTTTAGAACATAAAATTACAAAGTATTAGTGCGTGGGGCTTGCATATAAGATATAAGAAATTGGAGCGTGTAAATGTCAACTAAAGCATTGGAGAACAAAGCAGAAAAGAAACAAAAGTTTCGAGTCAGACAATACACACGTTGTCAGCTTTGTGGCAGGTCAAAGGCAGTCTATCGTAAATTTAAAATTTGCCGGATATGTTTTAGACAATTAGCAAACGAAGGAAAAGTACCGGGCGTTAAAAAAGCAAGCTGGTAAATTGTAAGTTAAGTCATAAAAGGGCTTCAAAACAAGAGGCGTAAAATTATGAGTTTGAGTGATCCAATAGCTGATATGCTGACGAGAATTCGCAATGCGGCGCGAATAAACAGAGACCAGGTTAATATTAAGGCATCGAATATTTGCGAGGGTATAGCGGCTGTTTTGAAGCAAGAAGGTTATATTAAGGATTTTGACCGCATTGACGACAAAAAACAGGGGATACTAAGGGTCATGTTAAAGTATGATCAGGAAGGCCGTTCTATTATTCACGAAATAACAAGAACAAGTAAGCCCGGCTGCAGGATTTATTCGTCTGTTGACGAGTTGCCGCGTGTTTTGGCGGGTATGGGTATAGCAATCGTTTCAACAAGTAAAGGTGTAATGAGTGATAAAGGCTGCCGCCAGGCAAAAGTCGGCGGCGAAGTACTTTGTACGGTTAACTGATGAGTCGAATTGGAAAAAAACCTATTGAAATTCC